>JAZSNX010000184.1:0-13446 GCA_045536665.1 Eubacteriales bacterium | reverse complement strand
AGAATCCGATATATCTGAGGAACTCGGCAGAGGGACTGCTCGCGTATATAGACGAGCTGTTCGGCACGGATAAGATGCCGCTGTGTAAGGAATACATTCGCAGACTCCAAAGAAATGCGTAATATCGTAAAGGATATTTTTATATGAACAAATTAGACGTTTATTACCGAGCGTGGTCAGACTATCGCGCGAATACCACTAAGGACCGCGAATGCGGAGCGTTCCGCAGGAGCGTCAGCCGAGCCGACACAAAGAGCGAGTCGCTGACGGTCTTCAGAAACGTGTGCGAGGTCGAGGAGGATTGGATAGCGGAGATAGAAAAGGGACTCGTATATATCGAAAAGGCGATAAAGGAAGAGAGACAGTTCATATACTCAAACGGAGAGGTGCTTCCCATAGAAAGGGTAAAGCGCGTCTCAAAGGACTCCGTAGGGCATTTAGCCAGACACAGCGACCTTATCACAAGGGAGCAGAAGGGTGACGATATCATTCCCGATAAGCTTTACAGTGTTGAGAGACTGAACGATTATACCGTATATGAGAACAAATTTCTTTATATGCTGCTGTGCTATCTGAGAGACTTTGTCGGCGTAAGATACGACAAGATACTCGAGCTTTCCAATAAATACGACGGCTCGCTCACTCTCGATAAGACCGTAGTCTCGCTGTCTCATAAGGTAAGCTATAAGATAGAGCTCAGAGAACAGCGAAATAACGACAAATATCTCAGAGACCATAACGGCGCGAAGGAGATAATAGACCGCATAGACCTTATCCTCAAGAGCGTGCTTGCCCTGCTTGCAACGCCTCTTATGGAGGAGCAGGCGAAGGTGGCTATGATAAGACCCCCCATAACCAAGACCAACGTCCTAAAGATGGATAACAACTTCAAGGCGGCGGTGGAGCTGTACGAATACGTGGTGGCGTACGATAAGGCGGGATATACCGTAAAACCCGTGAACATCGAGATAGCTCCGTTTGGAGATACGATAGGAGACGAGATAGCAGACGTTTGCGCTCTTATAAGCTTTCTTACCTACGAGCACGGAGTTGGCATAGAGAAGGCGCTCAGAAGCGACTACGAGCTTGAGGAGATAAGGCGAGGGGAGCGCGAGATTGCCGAGAAAGATGAGAGACTAAGGGCAACCAAAAGACGCCTTGAGAACTCGGAGATATCCCCAGAGGAGTATATACTGTCGCTCGAGGATCAGCTCAAGGCAATAAAGACGCATATGCTGAGTATAGATATGTTTTACAAAGAGATAGAAAGATTCAAGAGCTCTGTGTTAGCGTTAGAGGACGAGCTCGCGCAAAGCGAGGAGAAAATAGCGCAGTACGCCGCTGGGCTTGCCGAGAGCGAGAGAAGAGCCTTTGAACAGGCAGAGGCACTCAGACGCGCGCATCTCGAAAAGCTTAACGAGACGCTCGCCGAGCACGATCGAAAGGTGGGAGAGCTGGGCGCAAGGCATAACGAGTGTATGAGAGATCTTGCCGAGCGTATGGAGCGACAGAAGAAGGAGTCCGACGCGGCTATTGCCGAGGCTCGCGAGAAGGAGCGCGAGAGCCTTGCGAGAAGCGAGGCGCTCGTAGCAAAGAACAACGAGCTTGCGGACGAGATGATCACACTCGAGTCAAGGCTGTTGGCTGTGCGTATAGAGCAGGGCATCTGTAAGCCCGACGAAAACCATTCGGATAAGCAGAGCTTTGAGGAGCTTGAGAGTCAGCTTGCGGCATTTACACGCTATTACGAAAAGCAATGGGGCGACGCGAAGAAGAAGATACGCAAAAAGCACCTGAGCTTCAAGTCGCTCAAGCAAACCTTAAAGGAAAAGGAAACTGTCGCGGACAAGAGCGAGGATACTGTTATTGACAGCGCTGCCGACACGTCCGAAACAAAGAATAAGCAATAAGCAATTTTTATACAGGAGCTCTTTTCTTTGTCCCTCTTCGTCAAAGCGCACAGAGGGCAGAACGGAGAAACAAACGGTATGAGTGAAAACAAGCGTAAATCAAAAAAGTTAATAATCTTGCTCGTTGCCTCGGTGGTAACGGTCGGGCTTTTGCTGTTCTCGTTGATATGGTACGTGGTAACGAGAGGTGAGATAAGCATAAGAGGAGTCGTAAGGGCGGATACGTTTTATATAATGCTCGCGCTACTCGCGCTCGTGCCTTTGCTTTTAGGTGTGCTGCTCGCGCTGCTTCTTATAACCAGACTCTCCAAAAGGAAAAGGGAGAGGAATATCGAGGCTGACACCCCCATCGTAGTAAACGTTGGGGCGAACGCTGAGGAGAGCGAGACAGAGGAGAGAGGCGAGAGATTTTGTATGCTCTGCGAGATAGACCGAAGAAGAACGGGCTACGGACATAAGAGCTACGATAAGAGCCTTACCCTAAAGACGCTGTGCGAGGAGTTCAGGAGCTTCGCGGCAAGCGAGTTGAAGCTGTATTACGACATAGAGGATATAAGAAGATTTATAGCGGGAATGGCGGTATCAAAGCTTCTTATACTTCAGGGTATGTCAGGAACTGGAAAGACCTCGCTGGCGCACGCCTACGGAATGTATATAGATAACGTGTCGACAGTAATACCCGTGCAGCCTATGTGGAAGGAAAGGACTGACCTTATAGGATACTATAACGAGTTTACAAGAAGATTTAACGAAACGCTTTTGCTTGAGAAGATGTATGAGGCGAATTACAGCAGGGATATGTACGTAACCGTGCTGGACGAGATGAACATAGCGAGAGTGGAGTATTACTTTGCCGAGTTTTTGTCCCTGCTTGAGCTGCCGAACGCGGAGCAGAGATACCTTGAGGTGGTGTCGGACAAATGGGAGAGCGACCCTCAGAGCCTCGTAGAGGGAAGAATAAAGCTTCCCGATAATATGTGGTTTATAGGAACGGCAAATAACGACGACTCTACGTTTGCGATATCCGATAAGGTATACGACAGAGCGATGATACTCAATCTTGACTATAAGAGCGAGAGATTTGCCGCGCCCAAGACAGCGCCCAGAGCGGTGTCGGCGGAGCAGTTCTCTGAGCTTGTGTCGGTAGCGCTTAAGGAATACGAGATAAGCAGACGAAACGTAAAGCGACTTGAGGCGCTTGATAAATACCTCATAGAGCATTTCCATATAACCTTTGGAAACCGAATAATGAAGCAGATAAAGCAGTATATCCCCGTATACGTAAGCTGTGGGGGAGAAGAGCTGAGCGCTCTTGACGATATACTGTCTAAGAAGATAATGAGAAAGCTGGAGACGCAGAATCCGATATATCTGAGGAACTCGGCAGAGGGACTGCTCGCGTATATAGACGAGCTGTTCGGCACGGATAAGATGCCGCTGTGTAAGGAATACATTCGCAGACTCCAAAGAAATGCGTAACGGAAAGTAAGGATCATGTTTAAGAAAAACACATCAATAACCGTAATATGCTCCATAATGATAGGTCTTGTGTTCGCTCTCGCGGCGCTTGCGATAGTGACCGTGGGAGGCGTTTTGCGCTACGGTCAGATGCCGCTGACCATAAAGACCGAGAGTGTCGAGGCGATGTATGACGGCACGCCGCTGACAAGCTACACCTGGAGCATAACCGAGGGCGCTCTCAAAAAGGGGCATACCATAGACGTCAGCTTTACGGGCACTCAGACAAACGTAGGAGAGAGTGACAACACCGTAACGGTGACCATACTTGACGAGCTCGGCACGGACGTTACCTCGGACTATAAAATACAATATAATTACGGCAAGCTCAAGGTAGGACCGAGAATGATAGCCGTTACGACGCCAAGCGCTACCAAGCAGTTTGACGGAATGCCGCTTACGGCTCTTAAGTACGAGGTCTCCGAGGAATTCGACGGAATAGCGAGAGGTCATTTTCTGACAGCGCTCGTCACAGGCTACCAGATAGAGATAGGACAGTCGTCGAATACACTCTCAAAGTTTGCGATCTACGACGTATTCGGCACGGACGTCACGTCGAATTACCGAATAATCGTCAGGGAAGGAGTGCTTACAGTGCTTGGCGCGGGAAGCGGAGCTAACAACAGCTTTGGCGGCGGATTGCCGCTCGACCCAGAGGCGGTGCTGTATCGCGTGTATTCCAACAAGACCGAGGACGTGTATCTCCGTCAGATGAGCTTCGGCGACTACAACGGCAGAGGCTTTGATATGGCAAAGGAATACGACAAGCGCATAGAGTCTAACTATTCTGCGCTGTATCTCACAAGCTATGCGCTCGCAGCAAAGGGATCGACTTCGACCGCGTTGAGCATAGATCCGATGTACGACATTTACGTAGTGCCGTATTACCTGTCCCCGAATATGAACGTTCACTCGATACAAGACTCAGACATAATGGCAAGCGGGGTGGCGGATCAGACCTATAAGGTATCGTATTATCCCGAGCCTCAAGGAGAGCTCACTCTTCCTGCGTCATACAGCGCGTATGAGCGTGAGTACAGAAGCTTCGTTTATCAGAGCTACCTCGGCATTGACATGGAGACAGAGAATTTTATGAGAGGCATAATAAGAGCCGAGGCGCTTGAGGGCTCGGATGTTTTTGATACGATGAGCAGAGTCGCCTTCTACGTAAAGAACAGCGCTCGCTATGACCTTGATTATGATAAGGAGCTTGATTCCGAGAAAAACATTGCCATAGCGTTTCTTGACACCTACAAGACGGGCATTTGCCGACACTACGCGACGGCGGCGACTATGATGCTAAGAGCGATGGGAATACCCGCGAGATATACAGTTGGAGTGCTTGCCCAGACCGAGGCAGACCTTTGGACGGACGTCAAGGCAAAGAACGCCCACGCTTGGGTCGAGGTATACGTAGACGGTATGGGCTGGGTCAAGCTCGAGGTAACGGGAAGCAGTGACGACACACAAAATAACGAGATCATAATAAAGCCTGTTACGGTCTTTGGAAAATACGACGGTACGCCGCTTTCCGCCAAGAATGAGGTGACGGGAATAGAGGAGCTTCTGAAGCTTGGCTATACCTATGAGGCAAAGGTCAATGGAGAGCGCACGGAGCTTGGCGTATCGAGCAGCCGAATAGTAAGCTTTAAGCTGTATGATGAACAAGGCACAGATGTCACAGGCGAGTACCGAGTGACGTATAAAACCGGAAAAATACAGGTCTATCATTCAGTGCTCAGCTTTGAGAGCAACGACGAAATAAAGATCTATGACGGAGACGTGATCACGAAAGTAACACATAAGAGCGGAGCGCTTATGGAGGGGCACAGGATAGTGGCGACCCCAACAGCGTCGCCAAACGCGGGAACGGCACTCAACACCTATGAGATCAGTATCTACGACGGAGAAACCGATGTGACCGATCATTACAAGATAGACAAAAGCTATGGGGTGCTCGTGATATCCCGCAGACCGATAACGGTAAAGGCGAAGGACGCAAGCAAGATATACGACGGAGAGACGCTCACCTGTAACGAGATAGAGTACGACAGCTCGTACTTGCTTGCGGGACACAATATATCCTCGTTTGAGGTGGAGGGCTCGCAAACGGGCTACGGACGCTCGGATAACGTAGTGAAGAGCGTTGAGATAACTGACGCGGACGGCACGGACGTTACGAGCAATTACGAGATAAATTCCGTGACTGGAGTGCTGAGAGTCACCCGAACGTAAATAGATTTTAAGGAAAAGATATGCAGCAATACGACAACTACGAAAAAAAGATTAAAAGGGTAGCGAGCGTGCTATCAAGGATAGTGCGCCTGCTTCCGTTGATCGTACCCGTGCTGTGCGTAATTATCATAGGTATGTCGGCTCTGCTCGTGGCAAAGGGAAACGTTGGAATTCCGAGTATGCCCGAGCAGCTGACGTACGGAGACAGTCTATCTCCCGACGCAAACGCATTTCTCAGCTCTGTGCGATACGAGTACAGAGCTGTGGGAAGCGCCGAATGGACGCAGAATGCGCCTGTTATAACGGGAAGCTATGAGGTGCGCGCGGCGGCTAACGGCGCTTTCGGCAGAACTAAATATTCAGACGCGGTGAGCTTTACTATTCTGCCAAGGTCGGTGGACGTAATGGTCGTGGGCAGCGTCGTGTACGGCGAGACACCTGCTCTTGCCTGTGCTCTCGCCTACGGCGACAAGCTTATATGCGAGAGCTTTGAGTATGACGATATACTTGCAGACCAGACTGCGGTAACGCCCGTAGTCTCGTCTCTCAAGGCGGTAGACGAAAACGGAAATGACGTAAGCTCGGCATACGTATTCAATGCTGTCACCACAACGGTGAGCATACAGCCAAGACCGATAACCGTTACGGTAGAGGATACATCAAAGGTCTACGACGGAAAGGCGCTCTCCTTTGACGGCTACGAGCTGACAAGCGGAAGGTTGGCGGCGAATGACGAGCTGGTAGCGGTGATAGACAGCTCCTTGCTCGACGTAGGCGTTATTAAAAACGCAAAAGCAGAGATAAGGGTAGTTACAAAGGACGGCAGAGACGCGACTCATAAATACAAAGTGACACAGCAGATAGGATCGCTGAGCGTCGAGAAGCGCGCGGTCATAATAAAAACGGGCGATTATGAGGGAACGTACGACGGTACAGGTCACGTTTGCTTTGATTACACGGTAGACGAATCAACGCCGCTTGCCCGTCAGCATTACGTCTCGATAAAGGGATACTCGTCTGTGACGGACGCAGGCTCTTACGACAACAGGCTAAGTTTCGTAATATACGATTACGCCGGAGTCGACAAGACGGAAAATCACTCGATATTCTATGAGTACGGCAAGATGACAATAGCCAAAAAGCACGTTGTTATCACGACCGCGAGCGACTCTTGGGTATACGACGGAGAGGTGCATCAGGGTAGCATAGAGTCTTTTACAGCTCTTGCCTATCAGCATGAGCTCACCTATATCAAACCTACTATCGTCAACGTAGGTACAATGAGCAACGCTCTTACCGTCAGAATAAAGAATACCGTTTACGGAACGGATACAACGGAGAACTACGATATAGAGTACGTCTACGGAACGCTTGAGGTCACAAAGCGATCGGTTACGGTAAAGACGGACGATTACAGCGGACAGTATGACGGAACAGAGCAGAGTCATTGGAGATATACTATCATCTCCGAGCTTGATTTCGCGTATACGGATAGTCTGGACATAATTTCGGGAACAGTCGGAACTGACGTAGTGGATACTGTAAACGAGATATACACGTACAGAGTAATAAACAGATATCTGGGAACAGACGTTACGGACAACTACGACATTACCTTGGAGAATAGCGGAAGATTTCATATATCTCAGCGTTCGATAGCAATAAAGCCGAAAAACGTACACGTTACGTACGATGGCAAGCAGCATAGCGTGACTGAGATAGACATCGTCAGCTCACTCGGACTCGTTAGCGGACATACCATATCCGCGCAGATAACGGGAACGCTGAGGGATGCGGGAGAGATAGATACGCATATCGTCGAGAATACCGTTCTTATCAAGGACGCAGGCGGCAGGGACGTGACGCATAACTACGCCTCCGATATATATAGCGGCGGATATCTTTGCGTGGAGAGCCGAGTCGTATACGTTATAACTATGTCAGACATTAAAATGTACGACGGCACACCGCTTACAAGACACGAGTTTACCGTCTTCGTCCCCGAGGAGAATACGGGATTGCTCAACGGTCACGAGATATCGCTCAGGGGAGCGTTTACGGGTGAGCAGACAGGCGCGGGAGTGAGTGATAACACGATAGATCCCGATAAGGCGCTCATCACCGCGCAGAGCGGCGAGGATATGTCGAGAAACTACCGAGTTGAGGTGGCTGTCGCGGGTAAGCTTGAGGTCATTAAAAGACCGATAATCATCGAGAGCTATTCGGCAGAGAAGAAATATGACGGCGCACCGCTCACCGCGGGCGGCGGCTTGAGCGCCGACTCTCCCGATCAGCTTGTTGACGGTCACGTGCTTGACCTTGTCATCACGGGTATACAGCTTGGTATAGGTAAGAGTACGAACAGCATTGACTGTGAAAATACCGCGATAATGTATGGCGGTGAGGATCTTAAGGAGAACTACGATATTTCCTACGTCGAGGGAACGCTTGAGGTCACGCCATGGGCGGTGATAACCATCACCACCAAGTCCGCGCAGAAGCGGTACGACGGCACACCCCTGACAAACGGCGAATATACCGTTGAATACTCAAGCGGAGCGCTTGACCCGAGCCATACGCTCTCGGTGATCGTGACGGGAAGCCGTACCGAGGTCGGACGAACGAGAAATAATATGATAATTTACGTAACCAACGGTGATAATGAGGACGTATCGGCATACTATACCATAGTCGAGATATACGGAACGCTTGAGGTGTACGACCCCAAGGATACGACTGTCACCGTAGCGACGGTGAAAACAGATAAGGGCGGAATAGTATACCTCAGACAGAATAGCTACGGTAAATATACGGGAAGCACAAACTGGGGAAGCGCGCCCGCATACGGCACTCTGTTGCCTGGCGGCTATAATTGCAACTACCTTACCTCGTTTGCGCTGAAGAATAGCGGAGCGGCTACGCATAAGGCGGATATAGAGCTGTTGCTTGAGGACTATATGCTACCGTACTATCTTGGTATGTCGGGTGAGTACGAGATCCCCACATTTAATACCAACTATAAAGGAGCAGAGGCAAAACGCTATAGTGTTGAGTATTATCCGATCACGGACGACGCGCTCGCTAACGTGTATTCATTGAGAGGAAATCTCGGTGAGTACGAGAGCTACGAGCTCGCGTATAGGGAGTTTGTGTACGCGAATTATATGGATATACCGTACTCCACAAGGGAATATATGGAGTCCGTTATAGCGGAGCAAGGCTTTAGCTTGAACGACGGAGGCGTCATATATAAGATAGCAAGCTTTATAAGAAGCAGCGCTGAGTATGACCTCGGGTACGACACGGCGCTCGACTTTAGCGGCGACGTCGCGGTCGAATTCCTCAAAACGTATAAGTCGGGCGTTTGCCGACATTACGCGACGTCGGCAACAATGCTCTACAGAGCGCTCGGAATTCCCGCGAGATACGTGACGGGATATACCGTAGATACGAGTGCTGGCAAGACGACGGACGTCACCACTCCGGGACACGCTTGGGTCGAGGTATATATCGACGGAGTCGGCTGGATACAGGTAGAGGTCACGGGCGGCTCGGGCTTTGGCGGAGTGACAAGTAACAGCTCGGACGCGCTCCGTATAATCCCCGCATATCAAAGCAAGATATACGACGGAGAGGCACTCGTCGCCAAGAACGCGATTGAGCATTCGCTTCCGCTTGACAAGCTGCTCAGAGAGGGCTATACCTACGAGGTCACCGTAAAGGGAATGTGTACACATGTCGGCATAGGAACGAGTTCAGTCACGGAGTTTGTGCTTTACGATAAGGACGGCAAGGACGTGACGGCAGAGTTTGATATCGAATATGTCGAAGGAGTGCTTGAGGTGCTCCCGAGTGAGAGAAAGGCGATAACGGTGCTGCTATACCAGCTTCAGCAGGTGTACAACGCAGAGGCGCTCTCCTTCAGAGAGGGCGACTGGGAGGTGCTTGACCTTGAGGACGGACTGACTCTCATTATGGATATAGATATATCGCTGACCAACGTCGGAATACTCACGCTCGGTAGGATAAACGCGGAAAGAGACCGCTACGTGACGTATACGGTGCTTGATAGCGAGGGCAGGGACGTAACGAGCGGATATATGATAGTGTTCGACGCGTCTTATCCTGACGGAACGTTATACGTACCGATAACCGTTGATAAAAGAGCCGTAGAGCTGACAGCGGCAAGCGAGAGTAAGCTCTACGACGGAGCAGAGCTCAGCAATCCGAGCTTTGCTTTGTCGATGGGAACGCTTGCGCAGGGTCACACCGTAACCGCGATCTCAAGAGGCGGTATAACCGACGTTGGAACGACGGTAAACGAGATAGACCCCGTCAGCGTATCAATAATCGACAAGGACGGTAACGACGTGACCCACAATTACGTTATAACTACCGTTGGAGGCGTGCTTGAAATAATAGAGCCCGAGGAAGAATACTGATAAGACACCTCTAAGAACGCAAGTGTAAGAAAAACAAAAAGCAACTGCTCAAATGAGCAGTTGCTTTACTGTTATTATGAGGTTAGAGTTATCCGATATGACCGTTTCTGCGAAACAGGCATAGTTGATTTGAGATTTGCTTAAATCATTCCCATTCTTTGGCACGGATTTAATCACCCGTGCTTTTTCGTGTTTTTTGGTCTCTTTTGATGCCTTTTTGTCTCTGTAATCTCTCGTGTCTCAAAATTATTAGTACGATTTTAGTACGCAGAGGAGTGAAAGACTACAATGAAAAGGCGGCTTGATTAACACCATAATTATACCATTTTAAAACGATTTTGTCAACATAAATACGAACATAAAAAGAGAGAAAGAAGTAGGCGCGGCGCGCCTACTTCTTTGCTTTGGCTTTTATATGTACATTCTTTCGTGAAAATACTTTTTCGACACCTTACCGCTAAAGGTGAAGAATCCTTTTTTCTCAAGCTCTCGATTGAGTCGATCTATTGTTCTGTACGCAGAGGCACGAGAAATGCCCAAAATTGTCGAAACGTCATTTGCGGTGTAAAATTCAGCCTTTATTACTTCATTCATAGTTATATAATTCCTTTCACTTTTTCAAGATGTTATTTTATGTTTTTTTGTTGTTGATATAAATATCACTAACAGTATTATAGTAGAGTTTTAAAGAACGTATAGTGTTTGGTCAAAAAAGTGAGAATTTTAATGAATTTTGAGAAATTTGAGACGTGTGAGAATTCACTATTTACGGATTTTTTACGCCACTAAAATACTTTCAGACGTCGAACGAAGGACGCTGAAAATTCAAGATCGAAAATCCGTGTATCAAGTGTCAATCCACAAAAAACACTTAAAAAGCATTATATTACAAGGACTTAAGAACATCGTGCGGCGGATTATCATTCCCGCCGCACGATGTATCACGTGTCAGAATGGCACTTGATATATCACATAGGTAGCTCAATAAAAGAGACTAACCCCTTTATTTATATTTTCGTGCTGAATTATAGGTTGCCTTCGATTTGCCAGACGTTAAATCTAAAGAAATACGAGGTATTTTATAATGGCAAAGAGAACCAAGCCCAAGGATATTGACCTTCAGAACAAAAAGGCGTGTGACGAGCTCAAAGACCGTATGCGTGTTGTATTTATGAGATTAACTGTTACGAACACGGTTAAAGACCCCGAAATGAAAAAGCTATACGGAGACACCTTTACCTACACCGAGGAATATATTAAAAAGTTCCTCAAAAGATATAAGTGCATTGAATTCTGTTATATCTTGCACGAAAACGACGTTAACGAGTTCGGGGAAATCGAACAACCCCATTACCACATCTGTATGCGTTACGTTACCGATTCATCGTTTAGCTTTAAGGTGCTGAAAAAAGATTTTCCGTTCGGTATGATTCAAGTCGGTAGGTATTGGAACTGTATGGTACAGTACTTGATTCATAAGAACGATAAGAAAAAGACACCTCACGAGGTGTCTGAAATCGTTACCAATATTGACTCTGCAACGCTCAAGTTCTATTTGGAAAGTGAATACGAAGACCCAAAAAAGAAGGAGGATAACGCTTTGACCGAGCTCTTACAGATGATTTTGGACGGCTTGAGTCGTAAGCAATATCTTTTGATGTTGGATAACGAAAGAGAGAAATATTTACCCATTCACAAAAAGTACGCTTCTAAAATTAACGAGTTTTTCAAGATTCAAAAGACGTTGTTTGCGGAAAAAGCCAAGACACGCGATATTCAAACTATTTTTATAGAGGGCTCGGCAGGGTCGGGAAAGTCTGCCTATGCGGTTTCTCTCGCGGAGTCGCAGGGGTTGATGTATTATGTTTCGGGGTCTTCCAATGACATTATGGAGGGCTATGACAACGAGGACGTTTTAATTATTGATGACGGTCGTTCGTCCATTTTCAAGTTTTCGGACTTCCTTAAGATTATCGATCCTCACGTATCGACCGCCATTCAATCACGCTATAACAACAAGACGTTCGTCGGGAAAATGATTATTATTACCTCTTACGTTCCGCTTCACGAATGGTATCGCAAATGTACCGACAACGAGGAAATAGACAAGGATTATAACGGCTCGTCTGCACGTCAGCAGTTAGACCGCCGTATAAATACGGTTATCAAGGTTGATAAGGCACAAATCAAAGTTTACTATCACGATAGCGACGGTGAAGATACCTTGCTTTACAGATTGCCGAACGCTACATATCTTCTCAAAAAGCAAGAGAAAGCCCCCAAGAGAATGGAACGCGATATCCTTTTACGAGCCGCCGACCACCTTGCCGAAAAATTGGAGGTAGCGGAAGCATATGAGCAGTTCAAGGACGTTGATTTTCTCAAAGCTCCCGAAAGCAAAATAACCGATACTGACGAATGGGTGTATAGAAGTGACGGCTGTGTAGATATAGAAAAAATTATAAGCAAAAAATAATTTGAGTATAGTATATAAACCAATCATTCTTGCAAGGTGAAAAGAACAATGCAAGGCAATTCCTATATTGTGTTTTGATTGGTTATTTGAAATGCGTTTTATCCTTTCCCACATTTCATTCGCGAGCATTAGACAATATAGGGGACTCCCTCGGCGCAAGCCGAGGGAGTATTTCTATTTATAGCGAAAAAAGAGCATATAATATAGTACATCAAAACTTTATTAGGAGATCAAAAGACTATGACGTACAAAGAATGGCTTTCCGAGTGGTTAGAGCTTTATATTAAGCCACTCAAACACCGCACATACGAGCGTTACAAGGATATTTGCAATTTGCACATTATAGGTCAGCTTGGAGATTATGAGCTTGACGAGCTGACACCGCTTGTATTGCAAAAGCACATTAATGACTTGATGGCACACGGCAACCGCAGAAACGGCGGTACGTTGTCGGCAAATTTCGTCAACGGCATCATAACGGTTATACAAAGCTCTCTCAAACGTGCTAATGAACTTGGATATGCAAGTACCTATCACGCAGGGGCAATACAACGCCCAAAAGCCGAGGAAAGCGTGGTAAAGTGTTTCAGCGTTAAGGAGCAGAAAACCATTGAAAAGGCGGTTTTAGATGCTCCCAAGCGGAAGATGCTCGGCGTTGTTGTGGCGTTATACACGGGTGTGAGAATTGGCGAGCTTCTTTCGCTCACCTGCTCGTCGGTAGATATACAAAAACGCACCATAACCGTAAAGACCACTTGCTACGAAAGCAAAGACGAGAACGGCAAGTATGCCAAAATGACCGATAGCACCAAGTCGCACCGCACACGTGTGATACCGTTCCCGAAACAGTTACTCCCTATCTTCA
>JAZSNX010000057.1:0-4042 GCA_045536665.1 Eubacteriales bacterium | reverse complement strand
CGTATATTATTCAAACGAAAACGAAACGACGGCGTTAAGCGCGTTACTTTGGGCAAGCTACGACAACGGTGACGGCACCTTTACGGACGTTGACAAGTCGGATCGTAGCCATGTCGTTCTGTGAGCCAAGGAGTTGATCATTTGGTTTGTCTTCCTAAGACCGCTTGGCCTCCGACTTTCGTATATTATTCAAACGAAAACGAAACGACGGCGTTAAGCGCGTTACTTTGGGCAAGCTACGACAACGGTGACGGCACCTTTACGGACGTTGACGGACTCGGCATCAGAGGAGCGTTACCGAAAGAAGACGAGCTTACACAGCTTAACGTGCCCGTGCTTTCCACCTATCACCGCAGTCTCGTCAATCCCAGAGTGCCGGTCAACGGGCAGGTCAGAAACGTATATCTGCTTGATATGTCGGACAGACGAAATTATCCCATGACCGAAACCTCATGGGATGTAATAGAAGAACTTGATCCCGGCAGATACTATATCGTCACGCGCGTCCTGCTCAGCGGCAACTGCGATCCCGATGCACCGCAGAACAGTCTTTGCTACGAAGACCTGTTTTGCCTGTTGATCGAGCCGAACGAATAGTAGCTATATGACCTTTAGTATAGTTCTCATAAGGATGTTTCAAATTTAGACAGAGCCGTTGTTTTCTCTGCCGACTTGTGTTATAATGAAGTTAGCAAAAAGTCCCTCACCCGCCATCAAAAGGAGGTAAGCGATTATGAAAAAACCGATAGCGATAGTTTTAATATTGGTTTGTGTACTTAGCATAGTGGGATGCAATGATGCAGCGAAAGATTTAAAATCACGCTTCCCCGAATACTATAACCTTGACACTTTCAAAGGTATTGAAGTCTATGTGTGGCAGACGGAAGAAGGCGAATACCGATGCGGTGCCATGTTCGGAACAAATCGAAATAAAACGATCGAAGAAATATCAAATTTAGCCAAGAACAGCGCGACTATCGAGGAAATGAGAATAATTCTGTCTTCATACGGTATTGAGCAAGAGGATTTTTTTATAATTCCTATCAATATCTATGACGATAAATTTGAAATCGTACCGGAAGATTACACAAGAATAAACGATATATTCTGGGATAACTGATCAACCACCAATTTATCGAACAGCATAACCAAAAAATCCGTCCTTTTAGCGTGTCACTCTAAAGGACAGTTTTCAGAAATACGGCATACCTCAAAAGAGGTATGCCGTGTTTTTGCATTTGTGTCTACAAATGCAGTGCTTGTCAGGAAAATTGACAAGGCATAGGTGAACATAAAAAAGACTCTTTTGTGCAAAGGGTGTTGAAAGGAACAAACATTGCTCCTTTCGAGAATGAACGGTTTGGCGTAACAAAATCGGGTGATTCGTGTATCGCCCCTACGATTGGAATAATATCTTTTTGTTGCAATAACGTATGCTTGGAACGTTCACATTAGATCTCCTTATCCGTTGGTATCGCCACATTTTTGATTTTTCTTGCTTTACTTCAGATAATGCTTTCTGAAGTCCGTTGGACTCATACCAAAGGCTCGGTGAAAGGCGTTTGTGAAATAATAGGGATTTGAATATCCGCACATCTCGGAAATCTCGGTTATACTGTAGGGGTAGTTGAGCAGCAGCTGCTTGGCATATCGTAACCTCAGAATGCCGAGATAATTCGACGGTGTGGTGTTAAGCTCACGTTTGAATTTCCATATTAGCCCCGAGTGGCTCAGAAAGACCTCCTTGGCAAGCTCGTCCATATCGATCCTTTTATCGAAATTTTTTCTCATATATTTTATAGCTTTTTCAACCTCCTCACTGAACGGCTTGAACTTGACCTTTTCCTTTTTTCCGAAAAGATAGCTCTCGGCAAAGATATGCTCAACGATATGCACTATCAGCTCATGGTTATCGGGCAGAGCAAACGCACTCTCAAGCGTTTTGAATATCGCGTTGCGTTGCTCCTCGGGCAGCTTCAGCTTTCCAACGGCTGCGGACAGATAAAACGGATGGTCCGCCTGCGGATAAAAGGAAATATGATAGCAGGAGAGCGGAGACAGTATATCCCTGTCGATCTCCATTCCCGCGGGCAGCAGCATAATATCCCCTTTTTTCAGCACGATCCTCTTCTGCTTTTCTCTCAGATATATATCATACTCTCCTTCGGTTACCAATATGAGTATATCCCACTTTCTTTTAAGCGTGTTCATTTTGAACTCGGTTCGATTTTCAATATAGTTTTGATTTACAAGATCAATCTCCATAACTTCCCCACATAGTCAAAGCGAGATCAAAAGGCCCCGCAGGACAAATTAAATCTGATATAATTTACTGCAAAATATTATAGGTTTATTATAAATCAATACATTGAATTTGTCAATATTAAGTACTATAATTAAAAAAACGACGAGGGAAAAAGCATGGCGAAAAAGGTTGACGCAACAAAGGGAAAGCTTGTAAGGCTTATATTTATATACACCATTCCGATAATACTCTCCACCATTCTTCAAAATCTTTTCAATATAGCCGACAAAGCCGTACTTGGAAACTGGGCAGGAAGCGATGCCGTAGCATCGATTGGCGCCACGACCACCATTTCGGGGCTGATAATAAACGGAGCGCTCGGTCTTTCAACGGGTACGGCGATAATCCTTGCCCGTTACGTTGGTCAGAAGGACAACGAAAAGATAAAAAAGACGGTCGACACCGCTCTTATTACAGCCGCTCTCATTGGCATAGTGCTCGCTTTTGCCGGCGTTTTGCTGACACCCACCTTTCTCACGCTTACAAACTGTCCTTCCGAATGCTATGACGGTGCCGTTATATATATGCGTATCTATCTTGCGGGCGCTCCCGCATTCCTGCTTTATAACTATAGCTCGGCTATTCTGCGAACGCTCGGTGATACGCAAAAGCCGCTTGTATATATCACGGTAGCGGGGGGAGTAAACGTTGTTCTTAACATCATTCTCTGCATCTTCTTACCTCAAAAGGTAATGGCGGTGGCTATCGCAACCGTTGTTTCAAAGATAGTCAGTGTGGTGCTTGTGCTGAGGAGACTAAACCGTTTTGAAGAAGGCTTTAAGTTGGAGATCAAGAAAATGCGCTTTGATCTGTCAACATTTTGGCAGATACTCCGCTTTGGAATTCCCGCGTCGATCTCAACGCTTATGTATCCGCTCGCCAACCTGCAGATAGTTTCGGAAAAGAACTCCTTTGGAGTTGATGCGATTGCGGGTTGCTCCGCGGCTGAGTCGATTCACACGATAATCAGCGCATTTGCAAGTGGCTTTGCGGTTGCAACCACCACCTTTATGGGACAGAACATAGGCGCAAGGAATCCGGACCGTGTCAAAAAGTCCTTTTGGTACATGCTTTCGTTCAATTTGCTCATTTCAGGATCTCTCGGCATTCTGTTCTGTCTCACGGGCAGATTCTGGCTTGGAATTATTGTTGGTAGAAGCGCAAACGTGGCTATTGAATATGGACTTATAAGAATGTTTTACGTTACTTTTTTTGTATTTATATCCGCCGCAAACCAAACGCTCTCTCACGCACTTCAGGCGTTTGGATATCCGATGTTCACAAGCATATCGAACATTGCCTTCACGCTTGGCTTCAGAACGGTGTGGATGCAATTTATCTATCCGCGCTCGCCTACCTTTTCCAACCTGATGTTATGTTTTACCGTGTCCTGGACACTCAACATGCTACTGTATTCGGTGTTCTTTACTTTCGTTTACATAAGGTACACCAAAAAGGGAATCTGCAAAAAAATATAGGCTTTTTGTGGGGCTAAGTTAATGACTCAGCAACGCTTGTCAGTCATGACCACCAGCCGTGCTGGTGGCTTACACAAGCCCCCTCAGGGCATTTCACACGCTGAGCCTATAGGCTCGTCGAATTATCCGACACTTGCGGCAATCGCCCTACCACCACAGATGTGGATGCTATTTTCAGCCTCCCTTGTGTAAAGGGAGGTGGCACGGCTTGCCGTGACGGAGGGATTGTTTTAGCTAAATTCTATGAGTACAACCCCTC
>JAZSNX010000077.1:0-2265 GCA_045536665.1 Eubacteriales bacterium | reverse complement strand
AAAGCTCGTCCAGAGCCTGCTGAATGAGTATCTCAGTGGTGTTATCAAGGGCGCTTGTCGCCTCGTCGAGTATGAGTATAGGCGGATTTTTGAGGAACACACGAACGATAGACAGTCTTTGTTTTTGTCCGCCCGAAAGCCTCACGCCCCTCTCGCCTATCTGCGTGTCGTAGCCGTCCTCAAGCGTCATTATATAGTCGTGGATATTCGCCCTTTTTGCCGCCTCTATCACCTCTTCGTCGGTAGCGTTAAGTCTGTTGTAAAGGATATTGTCCTTGATGCTGGCGTTAAAAAGATATATATCCTGCTGAACGATACCTATATTGCGGCGAAGTGAGCTTCTCGTCATTGTCTTGATGCTCTTGCCGTCAATAAGGATATCTCCGCTCTCTATGTCGTAAAAATGCGGGATAAGGTGGCATATCGTCGTCTTGCCTCCGCCTGACGGACCAACAAGCGCAAACTTCTTGCCCTTTTCAATACCAAGGTCTATGCCCTTAAGCACTTCCTTGGAGCTATCGTAAGCGTAAACTACGTTCACAAGCTCAATGTGTCCATCAACGTTCTCGATATCCACAGCTCCCTCGGCATCCTCCTCGGGAGTCTCGTCCATTATCTCAAGAAACCTCTCAAAGCCCGTAACGCCGTTTTGGTTCTGCTCCATAAAGTTGATAAGCGTCATAACGGGAGAAATAAAGAGGTTGACCGACACGATAAACGCAGAATAGTCGCCGAGCTGTATCTTGCCGTTGTAGAGGAAAAAGCCGCCCGCGATGAGCACGACGACGTTGAACACGTCGGTGATAAAGGACGTCATGGAATGGAAACGACCCATAGCCTTGTAGGCGTCGTCTCTCGCTAAGGTGAACTGCTTGTTGCCCTCCTCAAACTTCTCCTCTTCCTTTTTGGCGTTGTCGAATGCCTTTGTGACCCTTATTCCCGAGATACTGCTCTCGAGAGAGGCGTTTATTACGGCAGTTGACTTTCTGCTATCCATAAAAGCGTTTCTCATTCTCTTGCGGAGAAGCACCGCGACGAGTATCAAAAAAGGAATGCAGGCAAATATTATCAGAGTCAGCGGTACGTTTATATTGATGAGATATATAAAGGATATGATTATCGTAAGACCCGATATGAGAAGATTCTCAGGACCGTGGTGAGCAAGCTCGCTTATCTCCCAGAGGTCGGTCGTCATTCTCGACATTATCTTGCCCGTCTCGTGGTTATCGTAAAAGCTGTAAGGAAGCTTTTCAAGGTGGCGGAACATATCCGAACGCATCTGCGCCTGCATACGCACGCCCATTACGTGACCGTAATACTGGATAAAGTAATTGAGCAGCATACGCACAAGATAAAGTCCCAGCAGAGCGAGACCGCATATGACCACCATTCGGTAGTTTCGGTTCGGTATGAGGTCATTGAGCATACTTCTCGTGACCACGGGATAGACTATTCCCACCAAGGACACGACAAGTGCCGCAAGCATATCGAGCGTGAAAATAAGCTTGTGAGGCTTATAGTAGCTTATAAAACGTTTTAACATAATATCCCTTCTCTCTTTAAAAAACACATCTATAATTTTATCACATATCAAGTATATTGTCAATATTTGTATTCAACAATCGGGAATTTTCGGAAAATATGATTGACAAACGCGCTATACGGTGATATAATTAATTGATATAGTTTTAATTATACTAACAAAGAACGGAGTATGAAAATGAAAAGAGATTTTGTTCGCTCTATTTATGAAGATCCCGACGCGTTCGGCGGCAAAACAGTTACTGTCGGCGGTTGGGTGCGCAATCTGCGCGACAGCAAGGCTTTTGGATTTATCGACCTTAACGACGGCAGCTGTCACAAGAACGTTCAGGTAGTATTTGAGCGCGAGAAAATAAACAACTATGACGAGATAGCTCACCAGAATATCGGCGCGGCTCTCATCATCACGGGTACGGTCGAGCTTACCCCCAATATGAAACAGCCCTTTGAGATAAAAGCCGAAAAGGTCGAGGTCGAGGGCACGTCCACTCCCGAATATCCTCTCCAGCCTAAGCGCCACACGGTGGAGTTCCTTCGCGAGCAGGCTTATCTGCGTCCGAGAACGAATCTCTTCTCCGCGGCTTTCAGAGTGAGAAGCGAGGCGGCTTTCGCTATCCATCAGTTCTTCCACGACAGAGGCTTCGTCTACGTTCACACGCCTATCATCACGGCATCTGACTGCGAGGGAGCGGGCGAGATGTTCCGTGTAACAACGCTTGATAT
>JAZSNX010000172.1:0-11678 GCA_045536665.1 Eubacteriales bacterium | reverse complement strand
CGGGCGATTCGTGAATCGCCCCTACTTGTTAGATCCATCTCACCGATAAATCCTGATTTGTTTTTAAGCTACCGTTCTTTTTTGTTATGCAAGTATACATTTTTTCGTTTTTTTGATTGTTGATGTCGACGAATTTTTTTGAATCGAGCAAAAATATATTGAATATCGGGGATAAAAATGATATAATCAGTAAAAACACAAGGAGGACAGTCTATGGTAGAAAATAAGAATAATATTGAGAATATGCCCGATCAGCCTGAAAGCTCAGGACGCGGTATGCTTGAAATAAAAAATCTGACTAAGATATACCGCTCAAAATCGGGTAACTCGGTAAAGGCGTTGAACGACGTCAGTATTGCCTTTCCCGAAACGGGTATGGTCTTTATTCTCGGTAAGTCGGGAAGCGGAAAGTCAACGCTTCTTAACGTTATCGGAGGACTTGACAGCTGTGATGACGGTGAGTTTATAATTAAAGGAAAGTCATCTAAGAAATTCGTAGGCTCGGATTTCGACGCCTATAGAAACACCTTTATAGGCTTTATCTTTCAGGAATACAACGTGCTCGATGATTTTACGGTCGGAGCTAATATCGGTCTTGCGCTTGAGCTTCAGGGAAAGAAGGCTACCAGCGCTGAGATAAATAAGATACTCTCCGAGGTCGATATGCTTGATTACGCAAAGCGTAAGCCAAACGAGCTCTCAGGAGGTCAAAAGCAGAGAGTAGCTATCGCGAGAGCGCTTGTTAAAGATCCCGAGATAATTATGGCGGATGAGCCTACGGGCGCGCTTGACTCGAATACGGGTAAGCAGATATTCGACACTCTTAAAGAGCTGTCAAAGACAAAGCTCGTTATCGTTGTTTCTCACGACAGGGACTTCGCTGAGCGTTACGGTGACAGAGTCATCGAGATGAAGGATGGCGAGATACTCAGCGATATCACCAAGCACGAGGTCGCGGCGGAGAGCATAAGTCAGGGCATCATCAAGATGGGTAACAATCTGCTTCGCATTGAAGAGGGATATCAACTCACAACACGTGACCTTGAGCTCATCAACGAGTACCTGCGCTCACAAAAGGGAGAAATACTCGTATCGGGCGATAGAAGAATAAACAACGGAGTAAGAAGCTCCGCGGGTATAACAGAGGACAACTCCTCAAACATATTCGACGACACCGACGAGTCAAGAGATGTTTCGCGTAAGGAATACGACTCAAAGAGTTCTAAGTTTATTCGCTCAAGGCTTCCTATGAAGAACGCCTTGAAGATAGGCAGCAGCGGACTTGGTCATAAAAAGTTCCGCCTTGTATCTACGATCGCGCTCTCGCTCGTAGCGTTCACGCTATTTGGCTTTGCCGATACCTTGGGCGCGTATGATAAGCATACGGCGGCGGTAGAGTCTATAATGGATTCCAATATCCAGAACGCGTCGTTCTCGCTTAAGGTGAAGCATATGTATGAGTATCCCGATCCTGATGACAATTACTCCTACTATCACAGTGCAGCAATGAACGAGGACGATATAAAGTATCTGTCGGAGAAGACGGGAATAGAGTTCGTGCCTGTATTTACGGGAAGCGAAGATCCTGAATGGGGACGTATGTCGCTTACATCTAATATGATGGATACCGACCTTATATCGAGCAACAGCGCCTATACGGGAGCTTTGTACGGTCTTACCGCAATAGATGAGAGCAAGATAAATAAGCTTGGATTTACCCTTTCGGGAAGAATGCCTCAAAATGAAGAGGAGATAGCTATAACCGAATTTTTGTACCGTGAGCTCAATCTTACGGGATTCAAAAACCGCGAGTATAATGAAGAGGTCGACGCAGGCTCTCTTACGCTTGAAGAGGGTGATAGAAACTCGATAATCGGTAAGCATATTATCTTGAATCTTAACGGAATGGAAACCACCCTTAAGATAACGGGAGTTATAGATACGGAATTTGATTACGGAAGATATTCAAATTACGTTCCCACTGAGAACTCAACCAATTCACAAGGCTCGAATAAAGATGATGACGGTAACGCCATCGTGGATATGATAATGATGAACGAGCTTTCCAATACGCTTTCCTACGGCTTCCACGCATTAGGATACGTCAGCCAATCAAATATCGATAGGCTTGCCGAGTATATGGGCAAATACGGTATGGGCTCGAGTATCGGTACGTCTATGAATTGGAGCACTTATATCATCAAACCCCCGACGAATGATTATCCCAATGAGGAGATGAGATTTATTTACCGTGTAGCTAAGTCCTCGGATATGGCGTCGGTAGGTAAGATAAATTGGTTTGACGGGCGCACGAACGGCGTTCTTGGCGAAAACGAGGTCCTTATCAACGCTAACGTTATGAATGGCATGTATATGGTAAGATACGAGATCGGCGATAAGATACACAACGAGCTCACCAATATGTACGCTGATATCGGCTTGCAGTTAGGCGCGTTTACCGATAACTCAACGTTCTTCGCAATTGAGGCAGGCGAGGCAGTAAAGCTCATCTCCAACGGCACTATCGATATAGCAGAATACAGAGATTCTATTCTCCATAACTACAATCAATACGCACCCAATCCCTCAATAAATCCCACGGATGACGAGCTCAGGGCATATTGGGCAGAAGCGATCTGCTACTATCAACCGGGCATTCTCATTCCCGCGGTTGATGATGTTTATGTAAAGAGTGCTTGCGCAAGTATACTGAGCAACGTATACGGTGTTGACGTGCCCGCAGATCTTGACAGAGACTTCTATTTCAACGTCTTGTCGTATCCTATATACGCGGAGTACACTGTAACCGTAGACGATATGGCGAGATTCCTTGTTCAGAAGTACGCATACGAATTGTGCGCGGCAGATGATTCCGTATTCAAGACGGAGGAATTCTATAATGCTTGTATGAGTAAAATATATGATAGCCTTGAGAGATGGATAGAAAACTACAGCCATCTGGATGCGGTCAACCGTTATCTGGATAGCCTTGTTATGGCTGATAAGACGCAAAAGGCATACGGCGACAAGACCTATGACGATTTCATCAAGGAGGCTACGGCGATTATTAATAAGCTTACCGGCGGTACGAAAAATTTCTACGACGGTATGTACCTCAAGGTGACGACCTGGGATTATAACAACGGAGGCTCGGAGATAGAGAAGATCTATGATCAATTTAAGATAGTAGGTACGTTTGAGGGCGGATCGGAGGATCTTATGATTTCCGACGGATTTTATGCTCTTTACGAGGCGTACGTGCAAGAGCAGGGCTTCGCGAAGGAGACTGTAGCCGAGCACTCTCCGGGTGTATACGCGTTCGTTATAGCGCCTATGCCGACTGATAAGAGCGTCATCGAGAAGCTCGTTGCGCTCACTTACGAGGAAGATCCCGACCTTAAGTTCGTGCTTCAGAATCAGGTAATGGATACGCTTTACAACTTCAACGAATTTATAGAGGTCGGCGCGAAGGTATTCCTTTACGTTGGTATCGGATTTGCGGTATTTGCCGCTCTTATGATGATGAACTTTATCTCGACCTCGATATCCTATAAGAGACGCGAGATAGGCATACTTCGCGCGGTAGGCGCTCGCTCGTCCGACGTGTTCAAGATATTCTTCAGCGAGGCGGCGATCATAGCGCTCATCACCTACGTGCTTTCGATAGCGAGCACAATAACGGCGACTATCGTAGTCAACACCATACTTCGTAACGAGGGAATAAACGTTACCATAATCAACTTCGGTATAAGACAGATAATCCTTATGCTTCTTGTCAACGTGGCGGTGGCTGCGCTCGCAAGCTTCTTGCCCGTATGGAACATCGCGAGACGCAATCCCATCGACGCGATAAAGAATAAGTAATTGAAATAACAGCTTAAGCTCCGCCGCTCTCTCGGCGGAGCTTTTTGCGCCCTACTTTTCTTTTGAAAAAGAAAAGTAGGCAAAAGAAAACAACACATTGGTTTGTTCGTTAAATTAGGATCTGTTGGTGTATTTAATTTATGATTTCGTAGAGGCGATTCACGAATCGCCCGCCGTGGGAGATCCTTCGGCTACGCTTACGCTCCGCTCAGGATGACACGTTGAGGTGCGAACATTGCTCCTACCAACATACCAATATTGGGAGCGGTAGGGGAGCGCCTTGGTGCTCCCGCGTGATGTTCGCGCAACATACATTTTATCACACAATGTTCGCTATCACCATTGTAGGGGTCATTCACGAATGACCCGCGGGCGATTCGTGAATCGCCCCTACGACTTGTTAAATCTGTCTAAATGTTTGTTCTATGTCATAAACTAACTATTCGATAAATCCTAATTTGAAGAACGCAGGATAATTGTTGACAGTTCAGTGATAATATGATATAATATTTTTGTCTTTTGGGTTGACAATACGACGAAAATATGGTAATATAGTATCGAATACTACATAAGGCGGTAAAACTCACAAAAATATCCGAAAAGGAGGACGCGCTAATGGATAAGCGTAAGGTTATATATTATACCGATGAGCTGAACGACGAGTTCTCCATAGCGCAGATAACACCAAGAAGGATAGACGGATCTTACGTCTATTACCATACGTCGGCTTGGAAGCGCTTCACCCGATTTTTTTGGTACAGAATAATCGCGACTCCGCTTGCTCTCGGATATCTTAAGCTTAAGTTCCACCATAGGGTAGAGAACAGGTCGCTTTTGAAGGCGCATCGCGACACGGGTTATTTTATGTACGGAAATCACACGCAGGATATAGGCGACGCGCTTATACCCAACGTGCTTGAAATACCCAAGCAGACATACGTCATAGTTCACCCCAATAACGTCTCTATGCCCGTGCTCGGCAGGATAACGCCGTCGCTCGGCGCGCTTCCGCTGCCAGACGATATGAAGGCGTACAGGAATTTTTTGAAGGCTATCGAGCAGAGGATAGGTGAGGGCGCTAAGGTGGTCATTTATCCCGAGGCGCACATATGGCCGTTCTATACGGGCATACGCCCGTTTTCTGACGAGTCCTTCATATATCCCGTCAAGCAAGGCGTTCCCGCTTTCTGCTTTACCAATACCTATCAGAAAAGGCGTTTTTCAAGCAAGCCGAGGATAGTTACCTATATTGACGGTCCGTTCTATCCCAATGAGGATATCCCGCCAAGGGAGAGAAAGAAGGAGCTGCGCGACAGGATCTACGAGCGTATGCGCGAAAGAGCCAAGGCATCGGACGTTGAGTGGATAAAATACATAAAAAGAGAAGAAAAAGATGATTAATATACTGTTTTGTGGAAACGACAAGGTGTTTGACGGAATGCTCACCTGTGCCTTGTCAATACTCAAAAGAACACAGACTAAAGAGCCGTTTTGCTTCTACGTCTATACGATGGACGTCTCTCATCTCAACGCTGGATACGTCCCTGTCACGGACGAGCAGATGAGCTTTTTTGATGGCGTGATAAAGGGATATAACAGCGAGAATAAGGCAAAAAGGATCGACGTTACGGATATCTATATGAATGAGTTTAGCGGCTGTCCCAACGAGGGCGCTTATTGCTCGCCCTATACGCTTATCCGTCTTTTCGCGGATATGGTCGAGGGTATGCCCGATAAGCTTCTTTATCTTGACGCTGACATAATGTTCAACAGGGATATTTGCCTGCTTTACGATACGGATATAGACGGCTACGAGTACGCCGCGGCAAGAGACCACTACGGAAAGTATCTTATAAGCCCCAACTACGTAAACGCGGGTGTATTGCTGTTTAATATGGCGGAGGTCAGACGAACGGGTCTGCTTGATAAGGCAAGAGCGCTTATAAAGACCAAGAAGCTGACGTTTGCCGACCAGAGCGCTATCATTCGCTCGACCACACGAAAGAAAATGCTTGCGCAGAGGTTTAACGACCAGAAGTTTTTGCACAAGCATACGGTCGTCAGACATTTTTCAAAGAGAATGTTCTGGCTTCCTTATCCACACACAGAGAACATAAAGCAATGGCAGATAGAGCGCGTGAAAAAGGTGTTCGGCTACGATTGCTTTGACGATATTTTTGAGGAATATATTCAACTGAAGAAACGCTTTCCCGAGGAGGTAGACAAAAATGGAAAATAAGGTGATACCGATATTTTACGCGTGTGACGACAATTTCGTAAAATACACGATAGTGTCGATACATTCTATGATACAAAACGCTTCAAAAGAGTATAAATATAAAGTGTACATTCTTCATACGGGTATTACCGAGGGTATGATGCAAAAGATTATGGAGCTTGAGAACGATAACTTCGATATATCCTTTCAGGACGTAACGGGCTATCTCCATTCCATCTCAGATAAGCTCCCGATACGTGATTATTATTCAAAGAGCACTTATTACAGACTGTTTATCGCGGAAATGTTTCCCGAATACAATAAGGCTGTGTATATAGACAGCGATACCGTTGTGCAGGGAGATATCAGCGAGCTTTACAATACCAACATAAGAGAAGCCTATCTCGCGGCCTGCCACGAGCAGGCGATGGTGCAGGTGGACGAATACGGAACGTACGTTGAAAAGGTGGTCGGCGTGTCTCGCTATAATTTCTTTAACGCGGGAATATTGCTCATCAATTGCGACCAGTTCAGGCTTCGCTTTATACTCGATAAGTTTATACAGTATCTTCATACCTACGATTTTGTGGTCACTCAGGACGAGGACTATCTTAACCTCATTTGCAAGGACCACGTATATTGGCTTGATCAGCGTTGGAATACCGAGATATTTGGGGACATAGCGTACCCCATAAGCGAGGCGAAGATACTGCACTATATAATGACGAGCAAGCCTTGGCATTACGAGGACTGCCGCCATGGCGATGTCTTCTGGAAGTACGCGAAGGAAACGTCGGTATATGAGGAGATACTTGAGGTGCTCAATTCCTACACCGACGAGCAAAGGGAAAGAGACAGGATATCCTGCGACAACCTCTTGCAATTGGCGGTAAAGGAAACACAGAGAGAGGATAATTACCTCAATCGAATAAATCGCGACAAGAGAGCTAAGGACAGAGTTGAGATAGTAAAGAAGATAGAGCAGTATGAGAGAGAGGGACGCTTCGACGAGGACGTTGAGGAAGATCCGCCCTCACGTGAGCTTCTGCCTGAGGATATCGAATATATCCGCAAGGGTACGAGCGAGAGGCTTAAGACAAAGTTTGCTTATATGATGGCAAGACGCTTTGTTAACCAGCTTATTGATGAAAAGAAGCTCATCATCAAGGATATCAAGGGGATCGAGAACTTCAAGGCGCTCGATAGCGGAGCTGTGATAACCTGTAACCACTTCAACGCGTTCGACAGCTTTGCGATACAGATAGCCTATGAGGCGGCAGAGCAGCCCGACAGAACGTTTTACAGAATTATAAGAGAGGGAAATTACACCTCATTCCCCGGCTTCTACGGCTTCCTTATGCGTCACTGCAACACGCTTCCGCTGTCGTCTAACCGCAAGACTATGAATAAGTTCACCGAGGCAGTGAACACAGTTCTCAAGGACGGACATTTCGTGCTCGTATATCCCGAGCAGAGTATGTGGTGGAACTACCGCAAGCCCAAGCCCTTAAAGAGCGGAGCGTATATATTCGCGGCGAAGAACAACGTACCCGTGCTTCCGTGCTTCATAACAATGAAGGATTCGGATATTATGGGCGAGGACGGATTTTTCGTTCAGGAGTATACCATACACATAGCTCCCGCGATATATCCCGACCCCGAGCAGAATTACCGCAAGAATTTTGCGATGATGATGGAAAAGAACGCCGAGATCTGGAAAGATATCTACGAAACCGAATACAATATTCCGCTTGAATACACAACGGAGAAAACGACCGAATAGAATAAACCGACCTGTCCAACAAGGACAGGTCGGTTTTTGTCCAACGCCCTGTTTTGCGTAATAATAAAATTATCAACCGACAAATCTTAATTTGTGTTTTATCACTATAAATCATCAAAAAATCCAAAATGACATTTTTGAGGTCGAATTTGCTTTACAAAAGAGCGTTTATATGGTAAAATTATCTCATAAGCATTGTTTTCCGAGAGGAGAAGCTATGAACGAATATCAATTTAAAAATAATGGAATGGATATTGAGATAGACCGTATGGATCTTTCATATTTGTGGGTAAACTATCTGACGAATACCAATCTTTCCGCGATGATCTCACAGGCGGGCGGCGGCTTTGTGTGGCATAAGTCTCCCGTGAAATTGCGAATAACAAGATATAGATATCACACAGCGCCGACTGACGCCCCGGGATTTTTCATCTATATCAAGCAAGATAACGGAGAGATATGGTGTCCCACCTTTCAGCCGTTCCGTGATAAGGCTACCAAAAGGTACGCAACTCACCGCCCAGGTGAGACGCTGTTTTACGCAAAGCACGGTGACACTGAAGCAATACTCTCATTCTTTATCCCACCCGATATAGATACGCTTATCTGGGAGCTGACGCTTACCAATACGTCAGGTGAAAAAAAGCATTATGAGGTGTATGCCTATACCGAGCTTGCGCAGTTTGACTGGAGTCTTGAGCAGAGCCTCGGCTACTATTGGCAGCATATGCTCCGTACGACCTATGATGCCGAAAACCAAGTGCTTTTCTATATGTTCAATTTCGTAAAGGACTCGTTCTATCATAAGCACGCTCCGCTCGTTTATTTCGCGTCCGACCTTTCCGTCAAGAGCTATTGCGGTGACAGAGACGCGTTCCTTGGCTGTTACAGAGGCGAGGATCAACCGATAGCGCTTGAGCGCGAGACACTCGGTAATGAGGAGATATGGTCGGGCAATCCTTGCGCGGTGCTTCAAACAGAGATCTGCCTCGGTGGCGGAGAGAGCAAGACGGCGCACTTCTATCTCGGAACGTCCGAGGGCGCGCTCGTAGACTATGATAAAGCGAGAGAAGCGGCGCTGAATACCGTCGCCGACCTTCGCCGTGATGGCTTTGTGGCGGAGCAGAGAGCAATAATGCGCGCAAGATACGACGCGCACTTCGCTCATTACGTCTGCGATATTCCCGATAAGGATATTCAAAGACAGATAAATATATGGGGACCGCTCAACGCCTTCCAATTCTCGCTCTTCCATCAAACACCTCAGCCGTCAGCGCCGGGTATCAGAGCGATAGGGGCAAGAGATAAATTCCAAGCGCTTATGCCGATATCTTACCGCAACGTCGAGGCGGCAAAGAGCGGACTTCTCTTTATGCTGTCGGTGCAGTATGAAAACGGCTGTATAAGACACGATATAAACGGCTATATGCACGAGTTCGCAAAACCGGGCAAGTATCGCAGAGAGATAACCAAGAGCGACGATCACCTTTGGGGACACTTCCTCGCGTACGCTATCGCCGCTGAGAGCAATACTGATTTTCTTGACGAGCAGATACCCTTCAAGGACCTTGAGGGAAATACTACCGACTATACCGCAAGCGTGTGGGAGCACCTTATAAGGGCGGTGGAGTATACGCAAAGCCACCTCGGTATGCACGGACTTCCGCTTATGCTTGACGGAGATTGGAACGACATAATCTGCCGCTTCTCGGAAAAGGGACAGGGCGAGTCGGTCTTTGCCGCGCAGCAATACGTCACCGTTCTTACCAAGATGATAGAGCTCGCGAGACATACGGGCAGAGAGACCGACGCGGAGCGTATGCAGAGCTACCTCTCGGCTCAAAGAGAGAATATCGAGAAATACGCATGGAATGGAAAATGGTATTACCGTTGCTTTAACCATAAGGGTGAGCCCATAGGCTGTGAGGACGATCCGTTCGGAAAGATATGGCTCAATCCTCAGACCTGGGCGATAATCTCAGGCACGGCAAGTACGGAGAGAGGCGACACGGCATATGAGGCGGTAGAGCAAAGGCTTGACACGGGTTGCGGACTTCAGCTTCTTACCCCCGGATTTGCGACGTACCCCGACGATATGGACCCGTTCAGCCCATATAACCCCGGTACGGGAGAAAACGGAGCGATATTCTGCCACGCGCATACGTGGTCGATAATCGCCGAGGCAAAGAGAGGAAACGCACAGAAGGCTTGGAAGTATTATACCGACCTTTTGCCGTTCGTACTCAATGAGCGACTTGGCACGGAGGTTTATCAGTCCGACCCCTACGGCTGGGTAAGTAATATCGTAGGACCTGAGAATAAGAAGCACGGCTGGGGCAACGTCATTCGCTTTACGGGAACGACCGTATGGATGAATATCGCGGCAACTCAATACCTGCTTGGTGTGCGTACAACGCTTGACGGACTCAAGCTCGATCCCTGTATTCCAAAGGAATGGGACGGCTATAAGGTACAGAGAGACTACCTCGGTTGCAGAGTGACGATAAGCTTCAAAAACCCCGAGCACGTCTCTATGGGAGTAAAGAGCATTGAGGTCGACGGAAGGACGTACACCGAAAACGTTTTGCCAAGAGCTTTGTTTGAGGGTAAAAACAATATAAACGTGACCGTTAATATGGGTCAATAACCAACGCACCGCAAGAGAGAGCTCTTGCGGTGCGTTTTTAGTGAAAATTGGAAAAAACAATTTGGATATTTTTCGCCTCTGCTACAAATAATATCCTTGACGACGAAATTAAAAGTTGAGTTTATCGAATCCCAAGGAGAATTATATATATGAAAGCGACAGGAATAGTCAGAAGAATAGATGATCTTGGAAGAGTAGTTATACCCAAAGAGATAAGAAGAACAATGAGAATACGCGAGGGCGACCCTCTTGAGATATATACCGATAGAGAGGGCGAGGTTATTTTCAAAAAATATTCGCCCATCGGAGAGCTGTCCTCGTTTGCCTCGCAGTATGCCGAAACGCTTTACAAGACCTGCAATCTGTCGGTCATAATAAGCGACAGAGACGCGGTAATTGCAAGCGCGGGTGTGTCTAAAAAAGAGTACTCGGACAAAAACCTCTCAGAGGAAGCCGAAAGGATAATTGAGGGACGAGGCTTTTATGCTTGGCGGGAGGGTGCAGACAAGCTTCCCGTTATAGCCGAGTCCGCAAATCATTTCATAAAATGCGCAATGCCCATTATAAGCGAGGGTGACGTTATCGGTTGCGTCGCGTCCGTTGCCGACAGCTCCGCTCCCGTGCCGTTCTCCCGCGAGAGCGTAGGCTCGCAGGACACCGAGGCAAAGCTCATTCAAGCCGCGGCAGGCTTCCTCGGCAGACACACAGAAGCATAAACGAAAAGGGAAAAGTAACGCTTTTTTGCTTTGCTTTTTCCTTTTTTTATATTGACAAGCATTTGGGGGTATGTTATAATTTAATAAGTGCAAAACAGAGGGGGATCGTTATGCTGGACATAGAAAATTACGTTGTGATATACGGCGAGGATCAGACGGCGGAGCTTAACTGCGCTTTGGCGAAAAAGCTTGCGGACGTGCTTGGAATAGATTTGCTTCCCGACAGTGAGCCGCCCGTATCCCGCGAGATACTTATAGGGAACACCAACCGTCCCGAGAGTGAGGTCTCCGTTGGTCTTATGGAGTATTTTATCGGCTTTGAAAACGGTAAAATGGTAATCAAGGGCGGTGGACTTTTCTCCACTGAGCAGGCGATAAACGCGGTCATCGAGCATCTGCAAGACGTTGGCGGAATTCTCGATACCCCCATGGGCAAGACCGATATTCGCC
>JAZSNX010000009.1:0-5735 GCA_045536665.1 Eubacteriales bacterium | reverse complement strand
TAATAGCCTTAGCCGCATTCACAACTCTGTTTTTCGACGTGCTGTTATCACCAACGTATTTGAACTGGTTGTTCGCGTCCTTTATGATCAGAGGAGCGTTAAGGCTTACCCAATACGGGTCCACGCTTACCTTAAATCCCGATGCCATACCATATACGGCAGTGTTGGGATCTGCGAGACCCGACGCAAGTCTTCTTGACGCGTTAAGCTGATACTCCATCGTCCATTGCTTATTGCGCACTACGCCATACAGGTTCGCTTCGTTCTTACCGTTGAAAATATCCTTGTTGAATATGGTACAGCCAAGGCTGCGGTAGGTCGACAAAACTATCGAGCCGTTAGCGAGGAACTGAGTATCATCTTTGTAGGAGAATACCGAATTGAAGCTCTGAGACCAATACGGCTTTTCAAGGTCAATATAATTACAGTCATAGAGATTGCGAATATAACCGTTATCAACTGTTGCCGACATAAGGTAGGTAGCGCCAACTCCGACATCATATGTCTGAGCTCCCGAATTGACCGCGCTGCTTATCTTTTGATTTATAATTGAGATATCGGCAGCCGATGAATGATCGAGTATGACGTTAAGCTTAACGCCGAGTCTTTGTTCTACGATACTGTTTCTTGTGTAAACAGCCCTTTCAAGAGCGTTTGAGGAATAAGCGCCCGCGTAGAACTCTTCCTTAACAGTATCCTTAGCGGAACAAAGTATAGTCACGGTCGCTCCACCGTAGCTAAGGTTGTCGGGAAGGTCATCGTCATATGGATCGTTGCCTACGATCGTACCAGAAGCTCCACCGCTCTGCGTTGTGGCGTTATTACTGTCATTAGCGTAAGTTATAACGGTAGCTGACATCATAAGCAGAACAAGAAAAACTGATAGAATTCTGATGGCTTTTTTCATTTCATACCTCCATACAGATTTTTAATAAGACAACTCTTTACTTAATCCTATTATAGCATAGCGCCGCAAATATGTCAAACAACCGTTGGTTGTGATCGCTCCGCTTTTTTTCAAGCAGAAGACAGGGTGACGGTCACTTTATACACCGAACAAGTCTTTTGCGTTTTCTCTTGTTTTTTCTACTGCCTCGCGATAGTCGATTCCTTTTATTTCGGCAAGTCTATTTGCCGTGAGGTACATAAGACCCGAATGGTTTATCTTGCCCCTGTATGGGTGTGGAGCGAGATATGGGCAATCTGTCTCGATAAGTATTCTATCCATCGGTACAGCCTCGGCTACCTCGACGCACTTGCGTGCATTTTTGAAGGTTAGTACGCCAGAAAAGGATATATACCAACCTCGCTTTACAAGCTCAAGCGCCATTTCCCTGCTTCCGCTGAAGCTATGGAAAACGCCTCTTACGCCCCCGTGACGAAGCACTGTCTCAAAGCAATCGCCGTGCGCGTCTCTATCGTGTATGACAACGGGCAGGCCGTACTGCTTTGCGATATCGAGCTGACGGTCAAAATACTGCTGCTGCAGCTCCCTATCAAAGCCCTCGTAATGATAGTCAAGTCCTATCTCACCAAGGGCGACTATCTTATTTTTCTTTATAAGCTCGGGGGTGGCAATAAGCTCACAAAGGCGCGAGAGCTCCTCGTCCGCACTTCCCTTACAATACTCAACGTCCTCTGGGTGTATGCCGACCGTCACGTACATTTTTTCGTATTTCGCTGCCTGCGCGATACAAATTCGGCTATTCTCGTTATTCGTACCGATATTTATAACGCCGTCGATCCCCCGACCGAAAACGTCTCTCTCAAGGATAACGTCCGCGCCCTCGGTCTCTTGCTCAAATCGAGTATCAAAGTAGTGGGCGTGACTGTCGAATATCCCCGTACAGTCAAACACCTCGTTTACAAGCTGTGACATATCAGAATTCCTGCTTTAGCTTTCTATTGAACAGATCTCTCATCTGCTCCTTAACGTCCGCGTTCTCATAGAGGATATTGTAGACCGCCGTCGTTATCGGAAGCTCAACAGAATATTTTTCCGCAAGCTCTACCATTGCCTTGGTAGTATAATAGCCTTCGGCAAGCTGCTCAAACTTCTCTCCCTTTACAAACGATTCTCCAAACTGTCTGTTATGGCTGAATTTTGAGAAAACGGTTGCCTCATAGTCACCAAGATGGCAAAGTCCGTATGCAGACATCTCTCTGCCGCCCAATGCCGCCATAAGTCTTGCGACCTCTCTCGTCCCTCTTGACATAAGCGCACCTTTAAGTGAAGAAAGACCAAGTCCATCAAGCATTCCCGCGGCGATCCCTATAACGTTCTTTGCCGCCGCTCCTATCTCGTTTCCGATAAGGTCTGTTCCGTAATAAAATCTTATAAGGTCGCTTGAAAAGCTCTTAACGAGCATTTTCTTTACTTTCTCGTTAGCGCTGTCTATTACCATACAATTGGGTATTCCCGCGTAGAACTCCTGAACGTGACCAGGTCCGATCCATACGGCAACGCTGTTTGAAGCGTCTACGTTTTCACCAACCACCTCTGAAAGTCTCTTACCCGTTCCTATCTCAATCCCCTTCATACAAAGAACGAATATCTTGTTTTTGAGCGCAAGGTGCTCGATCTCCTTCATAAATGAGCGCAAGCCCTGAGAGCCTATCGAGATAACTATGACCTCAGCACCTGACAGGGACGAAATATCCGTAGTCAGCTTAACGCTTTCGGGCAGCTCCAGAAGATCGTTTCGTCTCTCCTTCAAAAATCTTTGCATCTGAGGAGCGTCCTCAAGTCCGTAGAGGGTAACATCCTGACCGTGGCTGTCAAGATACCAGGTAATAAGCGAACCCCAACGTCCGCAACCTACAACAGTAATTTTCATAATCTCCAAATCTCCTTATCAATCATACTGTTTTGTATTTTATTTTACGAAAGAGGGATCGCTGAAAAGTCAATCCCTCTTATTGATTTATCTTATTCTTTCTCCAAGAGGCGTGTCCTCAGCAAGGAATACGACCCTTATCTGCTCTTCACCGCTGGCAAGTATCATACCCTCGGACTCGATTCCGCAAAGCTTAGCGGGCTTGAGATTGGTCACAAGAATGACCTTCTTGCTTATCATGTCCTCGGGAGCATAGAACTTAGCGATCCCCGAAACTACCTGTCTCTTCTCGTATCCGAGATCAACCTCAAGCTTAAGAAGCTTCTTTGCCTTGGGAACTCTCTCACAGGCTGTGACCTGTGCCACTCTGAGCTCTACGTTCATAAAGTCCTCAATACCGATAAGCGCGCACCCCTCAGGCTTTTCAACATGGGCATTTGCCTTCATGGCAGCCTCTCTCTCCGCCTCGAGCTCAGCGAGCATCTTAGCCTCATCGATTCTCGGGAAAAGATTTTCTCCGCGAACAACAGTTGCATCTGCCTTGAGAGCGCCGTACTGAGCCGCGGACTCCCACGTTGAGCAACACTCGCAAGCACCTATCTGACGGAGTATCTCAACGGACGTTGTGGGCATAAAGGGAGTGAGAAGCACAGCGCTGACACGAAGTACCTCAAGAAGATTATACATAACCCTCGCGAGGCGTGCGCTGTTTGCTTCCATATCCTTCGCAAGCACCCAAGGCGCGTTTTCGTCAATATACTTATTAGCACGGCTTATAACGTTGAATATCTCAGAGAGCGCGTTCTGGAACGCGTATTTCTCCATCTGCTCCTCATAGACGTTACGAAGATTCGAAATAAGGGCTACAAGCTCAGCGTCCTTTTCATCGTCCGCTGTCTGTACAGTAGGCAGAGTTCCGCCAAAATACTTATCTACCATAGATACCGTACGTGAGAGCAGATTACCAAGGTCATTGGCGAGGTCTACGTTGATAGTGCCTATAAGAGCCTCGTTTGAGAAGTTTCCGTCAGAGCCGAACGGGAACGTGCGAAGCAGGAAGAAGCGGAGCGCGTCAACACCAAACTTTTCAGCAAGCACGTAAGGATCAACAACGTTACCCTTGGACTTGGACATCTTACCGCCGTCAAGCAAAAGCCAGCCGTGTCCGAACACCTTTTTCGGCAGAGGCATATCCATACTCATAAGCATTGCAGGCCAGATGATAGAATGGAATCTTACTATCTCCTTGCCGACAAAATGAACGTCGGCAGGCCAATAATCCTTATAATCATCATATTTATCGTTCATAAATCCAAGCGCTGTCGTATAGTTGAACAGAGCGTCCACCCATACGTAAACAACGTGTCCCTCGTCGAAATCAACAGGCACACCCCAAGTAAACGAGGTACGAGAAACGCAAAGGTCCTCAAGGCCGGGCTTTATGAAGTTATTTACCATTTCGTTTACACGTGAGCGAGGCTCAAGAAAATCTGTGTTCTCAAGCAAGTCTCTTACACGGTCTGCGTACTTTGAAAGACGGAAGAAATACGCTTCCTCCTCAGCATCCTCCACAGCACGTCCGCAATCGGGGCATTTACCCTCAACGAGCTGACTCTCGGTCCAAAATGACTCACAAGGCTTGCAATACTTTCCCTTATAGCTTCCCTTGTAGATATCCCCGTTGTCGTGCATCTTCTTGAATATCTTCTGAATTGCCGCTACGTGATAGTCGTCGGTCGTACGGATAAAACGATCGTTGGATATATTCATAAGCTTCCAAAGATCCTGCACTCCACGGTCTCCGAGAACGATATTGTCAACAAACTGCTGAGGAGTGACTCCCGCCGCCTTTGCCTTATCCTCTATCTTCTGACCGTGCTCGTCCGTACCCGTCAGGAATATGACGTCGTGTCCTGTCATTCTCTTATATCTTGCCATAGCATCGGTAGCTACTGTACAGTAGGTATGACCTATGTGAAGCTTATCGCTGGGATAATAGATAGGTGTTGTTATATAAAACTTTTTGTTCATATCGTTTCCCTTTCCTTTACGGTGTAGTATTTTCAGATAAACGTTCCGTTTACCATTATTTTCGTTATACTGAGTTTATTTATGTCATCAAGGAACAGCATATCTGCTCTTTTTCCTATGTCGATAGAGCCGCAGGTGTCATAAATGCCCATTTGCCTTGCGGGAGTTTGGGTAGCGCACGGCAATGCCTCCTCAAGAGTGATACCGCAAAACTCCATAAGATTATTTACCGCCTTATCAAGCGTGAGCGTGCTTCCCGCGAGATTTCCCTCGGGGGTACGCGCTATTCCGTCCTTTACGGTCACGGGCGTCCCCGCGATAGCGTACTCACCATCAGCGCAGCCCGTTGCGCTCATAGAATCCGATATGAGCGACATTCGTCCGTTACCGAGTAAGCGATATGCAAATCGCACCATGTCAGGGCAAACGTGGATACCGTCACATATGAGCTCAGCGAAGCAATCTCCCGAAAGTGCCGCAAGCACCGCTCCTCCGTCTCTATGATGGAGCGGCGGCATAGCGTTGAACAAATGTGTATACGAGGTAACTCCGTCTCTTTCTGCCATAACAGCCTGCTCATACGTAGCTGATGTGTGCGCAAGACCAAGTGTTGCTCCTATTTCCCTTGCCTTTTTCGCAAAGCTTCCGTCTTCGTCAAGCTCATAAGCCGCGCTTATATGAAGCGCGCGGCAAGCCTTGAGCACGTACGCGTCAAGCTCACAAGCATTAAGCGGCGCGATGACCTCAAGCGAATGAGCGCCTTTTTTATCGGGATTCAGATATCTGCCCTCAAGATGCACTCCGCAAAAGCTCGCCTCTCCGTCATTAGCTTCAAATCGGTTTAGCTTCCCCACCGTCTCAAGCATC
>JAZSNX010000033.1:0-20714 GCA_045536665.1 Eubacteriales bacterium | reverse complement strand
TGTACGGAGCAAGCAGGTCTATCACCTTGATCCCCGTCTCGAGTATCTCCTCGGATACCGCTCTCTCCGAATAATCGGGCGCGGAACGGTATATAGAGCGTCTCTCACAGTCCTCGGGGATATCCTCCTTACCGTCTATCGGCTCTCCAAGTACGTTAAAAAGTCGTCCGAGCACCGCCTCGCCAACAGGCACGGTGATCGGTGTGCCCGTTGCGTATACATCCATATCGCGGCAAAGCCCCTCACTCGCGCCGAGCATAACGCATCTCACTGTTGAATGTCCAATGTGCTGGACGACCTCCATCGTGCGATGCTTGTTATTTTTGTCAACATACAGCTTTTCCTTTATTTTGGGAAGTGCTTCCTTGGCGAACTTAACGTCCACAACAGGACCCGTTATCTGAACGATCTTTCCCGTTTTGAGCTGCATCTTATTTTCACCATTCATATATTCGGCTCTCCTTTCGCTTTCGCGAGCTTGCTTCTTTGCGCCTTAGCGCCCGCCGTTATCTCTATCATTTCTCCTGTGATCGCCGTCTGACGTATCTTATTGTACTGCACCTTAAGCGCCTTAAGCATAGCCTCCGCGTTTTCGCTCGCACTCTTCATCGCGTTCATTCGCGCCTGCTGTTCGCTGCAATAGCTCTCAACCAGCGATCCGTATATAAATCCCATAAGATAGCTTGGGATAACTCCGTCAAGCACCTCGTCGGGGCTCGGTGAAAATTCCTTTTCCAAAAGCTCGTCACTCTTTCTTTCAGTATGGAACTTTGTCTTTTCCAAGGGCAGGAGCGTGACCTTTTTGCATTCTCCTGGCTTATTACCCATATAGTTGGTATATATTATGCTTATCTCGTCAAGCTCAGCGCGATCGTAGTACTCAAGCAGTTCCGCGCACATCCTTCTTGACTCCCTCAGGCTCGGATGCGCGGCTGAATAGTTAAAATCCTGAACGAAGGGCATACCCTTCTTCATAAAGTACTGCCGTCCGTACTCGCCTATGATAAACACCGTCGTCCTCGAATGATGTTTCAAATATGCCTCGCAAACGCTGATCGCCTCCTGATTATAAGCGCCCGCAAGCCCCTTATCTGAGGTTATGAGCACTATACCGTGGCTAAGATGCGCCGTATCCTCGGACACCTTAACTCTAAAATATCGGTCATTCGTTTGGGGAATACATTGAAACAACGCTCCTATCTTATCAGTGAGAGCTTCGAAATAGGGCGTCGTATGTTCAAGATCACGCAACGCTTTTCTCATTTTTGCCGACGATATCATATACATAGCGTCGGTTATCTTTTTTGTATCCTTTACGCCATTGATACGAGCACGTATCTCGCTTGCGCTCAGCATACGAGCACCCTCCCTTCTTTTATCTATTCATTGACTTGATATATTCTCGCGCGGCATTCACTATATCGTCCTTCAGCTTCTCCGAATAGGATCTATCATGAGTGATCTTTACACAAAGATCGCTATTATGCTGCTCCATATATGAGATAAGCTCTCTTTGCACTGTCTTGATCTCTTTAACGGGAATATCCACAAACAGCTTCGCCTGCGCGCAAAGCAGGGTTATTACCTGAGTGTGAAGCGGCATTGGAGCGTTGTTGCTCTGTCTCAAGAGCTGCATAAGTCCCGCGCCGTACTTCAGCTGGCGCGCTGTTCCCGCGTCAAGATCTCCCCCAAACTGAGTAAACGCCTGCATCTCTCGGTATTGGGCAAGGTCGAGACGTATAGTGTTTACCGACTTTTTCATAATATTTGTCTGAGCCGCACCGCCTACACGGGACACTGAAAGTCCCACGTTTATAGCTGGGCGCTGTCCCGCAAAGAACAGCTCGCTCTCAAGGAATATCTGACCGTCGGTAATAGATATAATATTCGTGGGTATATACGCCGAAACGTCTCCCGCCTGAGTCTCAACTATCGGTAGCGCGGACATACTGCCGCCCCCCATACTGTCGCTGAGCTGAGCGGAGCGCTCAAGCAAGCGTGAGTGCAGGTAGAATACGTCTCCCGGATATGCCTCTCGTCCGGGGGATCTCTCGAGCAACAGGCTGAGTGTTCTATATGCAACGGCGTGCTTTGAAAGATCGTCGTATACTATAAGCACGTCCCTGCCTCGGTACATAAAATATTCCGCCACCGCACACCCCGCATAAGGCGCGATATACTGAAGCGATGCCGCATCGCTCGCGGGAGAGGATATGACCACCGTATAATCCATAGCGTCGTGCTTTTTAAGCGTTGAGACCACCTTTGCGATGGAGCTCGCCTTCTGACCTATGGAGACGTATACGCATATCACGTCCTTACCCTTTTGATTAATTATGGTATCCGTTGCGATCGAGGTCTTTCCCGTCTGTCTGTCGCCTATTATGAGCTCTCTTTGTCCTCTGCCTATCGGGAACATCGAGTCTATGGCAAGTATGCCCGTTTCAAGCGAACGGCAGACCGATTTTCTTTCCATAATGCTCGGAGCAGGTCTTTCAATCGGAAAATATTCTTTCGCTCCTATGTCCTCGCCACCGTCAACGGGTTTTCCGAGAGGATCTATGATACGTCCGAGTATTTTATTACCGATAGGGATACCCGCCGTGCGGCGAGTCCTAACGACTCTGCTTCCCTCGTGTATCTCCGTATCGTCGCCAAAAATAACGATGCCGTTGATTCCGTCCGCGCGTATATCCTGCACCATTCCCTTGATGCCGCAATCGAACATAACTATCTCGCCGTATTCGACATCGTGCAGTCCGTCTATAAACGCGATCCCGTCTCCGACGGTGATAACTGTGCCAACCTGCTGGTGACCCGCATCAAGCTCAAAAGTACCGATATCTTCGCGCAAAAGTGACACTATCTTTGGAAAATCGTATTCTTTTTTCAATGATTGAAACGATTTTCTAAGCTGTCTTATACGTCCGAGAGTACTCCAATCGTAATTTTCATCTCCAACAAATATACGGAATCCGCCCACTACATCAGGCTCTCTCTTTATGATAAAATCAACGTCTTCCGAGTTATACTCCGCCATAAAGAACTCTTTAAGCTTATCGAGCTGTTGCTCCGTAGGCGGAGTGATGCACTCTATTTCAACCTTTATGACGTTTTTATCATCTTGTGTAGAATCAAAATTATTTTTTACCATTCTTGACCCTCTCCTCGGCGATCTTTTCGTCGGCAAGTCGGATAAATTCGTCATACAGAGCTATATTGCGTTCGGGCGTGACCGTATCGCTCAATAGCTTTTGCGTAGCGGCGAGAACCAGCTCACCTATCTCTGTTTGCGCGGAGTCAAGTATATGTTCCTTTCTCTTCTCCGCCTCCTGCTCGGCAGTACGCACGATGGCATCAGCCTTTTGATGTGCCTCCTTCAGGGTTTGAGCCGTCATCTCAGCTATTTGCTTTTCATTTTCTTTTTTCTTATTGGCAATATCCGCATCTGCGTCGGCAAGCTTTTTCTCGTATTCAATACGAAGTTTTTCAGCCTCCTTGGCAGCTTCCTTATTTTTTTCCTCTATCTCGGCAAAATAAGCGCGTCTGCTCTCAAGGAATTTCACTACCGGCTTATAAAGAAGGAATGTAAGTCCGCCCGCCAGTATAACGAAATTCAGCAAATGAAGAAGTATTTGCAAAAAATCAATGTTTAATGGCATATTTCCAACCTCTTATATCGATCAAAGAACGAATATTATAAGTATAGCTATGATAAGCGCGTAGATTATAGCGGTCTCTACAAATACAAGACCGAGCATCATAGCTCCGTTTATTTTGGAAGCCGCCTCGGGCTGACGAGCCATACTCTCAGTGCTTTTGGATATCGCGATACCCATAGCGACAGCGCCGGCAGCACCTACTACCGCGACGACGATCGCGGAAGCTGTGGCTTTTGAGGATATTATCTTGTCCTCTGAGGACTCTGCCGCATTCTCGGTATTCTGAACTGCATCCGTAGCATCGGGTGCAGCTTCCTCGGCAAAAGCTGAAACTGACATAGCGCATACGAGCGTAAGAGTGATAAGGAGCGCGATGATAATTGAAATGATTCTTGTTGTTTTCATTTTTCGTTTTTCCTTTTTATTATCTTGATTTTTTATTTTTTTTAACTTTTTGCTTTTTAGGTCTCGGCTCTACCGCCTCACCGTAGAATATGGACACCAGCGTTGCGAGCACGTAGGTCTGTATAACGGCGTGAAGCAGTGTAAACACAACTCCCACCGCCACCGGCAACACAAAGCTGAGCGCGGTATAATAATATACGAGCTCAGTCACAAGAAGTCCGCTGAGCAGAGCGCCGAACAAACGGAAGCTCATAGATATCGGCAATGAGAAGTCCTTGAGCACGCTCAATCCGCCACGAATACCGCTGCATATAAATCCCGCGCCCAGAATAACTCCATATGACATAAATCCCATCGCGATAGCCGCGTTTATATCGGTTATCGGAGCGGGAAGCGCCACCGAATGTCCTTGTGTCGTAATTGCTTGGACACCAAAGAGCTCAAATATCGTGCTGAAAAATATATACACACCCGCGCTGAATATATAAGCTCCAACAAAACGAGGTCTATGATGACTGTTTTTATTTGCCATATTCTCAAAGAACTCCACCAGCTTTTCTATAACGCTCTGAAATCCTCCCGGAACGAGCTTAAAGCGCGGTATGGCAAATATCCTGATGAGAACTGCTACAAAAAGCAATATCGCCGTCACGATGTACGCAGATATCAGAGCAGGATTTACCTCCAAGCCAAAGAAGCTTATCTTATTGGATTCGTGAAGCACTCCATCGAGCATAAGCTCCTTTATGGTCTCGTGCTTTTCTCCGGGCGGCCATAGAATAATTATTCCAACGAGCAGCACGGCGATCATCACAAGCCAAGCGGCAAGGAATATCCTCCTACCATTTCCGGTCTTTTCAGCCATTTATTTCATCACCTCCAAAGTGCGCATTATCTATATATAATGATTAAATATTATACACCAAAACAGCTTTTTTGTCAACAATTTGTCAAATAAAAATCAAGACAAGCGCAGGCTCGGGCAACGGAATCCGTCACGCCCGATTTCTCAAGCGTGTGTCCGGTATTGATTTGCCTTATATAGACAACCTGTCGAAGACGATCGCTTCTCTTCGACAAAGAGCTTCTCCAAGTCTTCGTGACGTCTGACATCTATAACTTGATCAAGGCGCTTCGCCGTATCTCCGAAAAATTCAGGCATCGGATATCTCACCGATGCCTGATACGCATTTTTATAAAGACAGGGCAAAAGACCTTTTGATGTTTTTTAAAGTGAGCATACCTCGAGCTTGTCGACTTTCGCTTCACTCTGACTTTATTTTTATTGATCTTCTCTTGAATTTATATCGTGATGTTCATCTCGCTCATCTTTCTTCGTACTGCTTTATATGCTGTCTCCGGCTCAGCAATATCAAGCACAGCGGCTTCAAACGGGCAGATGCCTGTGCCCTGCCTGTTTATAATATTATCCACAAGCTCGTCATATTCTGTCACGACGTGATGCTCGGTCAGCACCCGCAAGGCAGCCTTGCTGATGATATGCGCATATACGGCATTGACACCCAACAAAACATAAATATATGCCGTTGCTTTGCCAACCACCTTGTCGGCGGCGCAGAAGCCCTTGAAGCTTTGCTGGCTCTCAAGCCATACGACAAGCGGCTTCACCCCTCGCTCCGCGGAAGTATATATACTATCATTTCGGAGCAACACGCAAGTGCAATTCCCCGAGCTTAATATGTTTTTTGCTTTTTTCAGATCATTCATATTTTTAATTTCCCTGCAAAATCGGTCATCATTTCGCTTATCTTGATATTTTGAGGGCATACCGCCTCACACGCACGGCAGCCAAGACAAGCGGATGGCTTTTTATTTTCGGGAAGCGCGCCGATCGCCATAGGCGCTAAAAATCCACCGCCGGAATAGGTATGTTCATTGTAAAGCTCGATCAGCGAAGGAATGTCCAACTCCATCGGACAGTGGGACGTGCAGTAGCGGCAAGAAGTACATGGCAGAGTGTTGTTTGCCGTCATAGCCTTTGCCACATCGAAAAGCGTGTTTACTTCCGCTTCGGTCAAGGAATGGTCTGACTCATATGTAGTTATATTTTGCTTTAATTGCTCCATATTGGACATTCCCGAAAGCGTTACCGTTACAGTCGGAATGGATTGCAAAAAACCAAATGCCCACTCCACCACGCTCGCATTAGGTCGGATAGCTCTCAGCATAGCCTCATATTCCTGCCCTATCGCCGCAAGCTTTCCGCCGCGAACAGGCTCCATTACCCAGATCGGTATATTCAGCGCGTTTAGCATCTCAACCTTTGCCTTGGCGTTTTGCATCTTCCAGTCAAGCCAGTTGAGCTGTATCTGACAGAACTCCATATCCTTGCCGTAAGCGTCAAGAAAACGCTTCATCGTGTCAAGCGTACCGTGTGTGGAGAAGCCGAGATGACGGATACGACCGTTTTTCTTCTGCTCCATCAAATAATCGTATAAGCCGTATTTCTTGTCAAGATATGCGTCGATGTTCAGCTCGCACACGTTGTGGAACATATAGAAATCAAAATACTCGACCCCGCACTTTTTCAGCTGTGTCTCAAATACCTCTTCCACCTTACTCATATTACTAAGATCATAGCCCGGAAATTTCGTAGCAAGATAAAAGCTCTCTCGGGGATATTCGCCGAGGACCTCACCCATCACGCTTTCGGAATTTCCGTTATGATATCCCCAAGCGGTATCGTAATAGTTAACGCCTTTTTCCATGGCATACGCCACCATTTCACGCACGGCTTGCTTATCTACCTTGTTGTGATCTCCGTCGCAAACAGGCAAACGCATACAGCCCATACCTAACGCGGACAGTTTTTTGTTTTGAAAATCTCTGTAGATCATTTTGTTTTCCCCTTTTCGTTGATATCGACACACAAGTGATATGTAAACATTATATCAAAAAAACAGCGGTTTTTCAAGCAAATAATGTAAATAATTAAGCATTGACGAGCTGCTTTCGTCCACCGTACCGTAAAGCTCGAGGGCTGACCGCTTGGTCAGCCCTCTCCGTGAGTTTATACGGTTTTTGCCCGTTTTTTGTTTCCAATGGGTCTATGTCGGATCACGGGATCTTTATCATTTGAATTTATAACGATCTCTTTTTCTTAATAAGCGCGTATACGATAAGCGCGATATTACTTGCAAGCGCGATACCGCCGATCACGGTCGCCGCTACTGTCAATCCGTCAGCTCCGTCCTTGCCGTTGGTTACGAGGAAGGTTGTGGTCGAGCCGTTTGTAAAGGTAATGGTGTAGGTATCCGTAAGACCGTTTCTTCCTGTCTTTTCGAGCTTTGAAATACCAACTCCGTCCTCACCGCTAATACCCGGAATACCATCAGCGCCCTTAACAACACCGAGATTTACGTTTGTGTCATCGGAATAATAGACGATCAGCTCCCCATTTTCGTTAATGCTGACTGAGGTGATCGCAGCTTTCCCAGCGGCGTCTGTGATCTCAAAGGTCTTAGATACGTTTCCTGTATAATTACCCTGCAGCATCACCAAAACGGTTGCCGTTCCCGCTTTGTAATTGCCCGAATACATCAAGGTATAATCCCTGCCCTCAATGAGCAACGTATTGCCGTCCTTGACGATCACGGCGGGTGTGAGAGCTGTTCCCGTATATTCATAGCTTGTCCGCAAGCCCTCAAAGGTCAGCTCGGTGAGCCTCTTGGGAGAGATGCGATAAGTAATGCGAGCGGTGTGCCCGTTTACTGTAACGTGTGCAGTCGTTACACCTACGTTTATGGGTGGCTGACCGTTCTCTACGTTATCGCCGCTATACGTTACGCTATATTCACCAACAAAGCCTGCGCCCTTGACAACTACCGCTTTTTTTTCAGTACCGTCAAAGGTGAGATCATCGGGCTCATAAACCGCTATACTTGCCGATTCACCGCAAATACAGCTCTGCTTTATCACGTGACCCTCCGCTGTATAGGTTGCATTGGTATGCTGAGTGCATTTTACGAATTTATGAATGTCTGATACATCATCCCCATTGCACGACACATAATCCTCAACGGAGAGAAGCGGAGCGTTTGTCGTCTCAATGTTTTCCAACACGTGACCTGTCGAAACCTTCAGTGTATAATTTCCAATTCCTAAGTTGCGTATCTTTAGTCCGTCAAGGTTATCAATGCCCCTAAGATCAACGTTTGCGGTAGTGTCGGATATAGTTATGTTTACATAACCATCCCTCAATTTGAATGTTGGTGTTTCTTCAATGAGCAGAGTGCCGCTAACTGTGATGCTATCAGCGTTTGCATTTTCCGAATCGAAAGTCATACCGTCCTGTATACGGGCAACTCCGCCTGTATGTATGTTCAGCGGAGAGCTTGCGGAGCTGCTTGCTATCAATTCAACGTTTGATATCGTCAGGTTTCCACCCGCTCTGACAACAAGCGCATTATAGCCTGTGCTTGAGAGTTGACCTGCGATGTTGCTGCTTGTTATCGTAACCGGTCCGGCAACACATATCTGCGTTCCGTCGTGCGCGATCTGGTGTCCCTTGAGATCCAACGTTACCCGATCAAGATCTACTTGTTGGTTCAAAGAGCTGACAGAATTGAGAAGCTGGATAGTTCCGTTTTTACTGTTAGCACGTTCAATAGCTTCCTCAAACGAGCCATAATACCAACGAGTGTCCGTCGCATTGCGGGATCTTGCCGCCACATCCACTTCGACCTTGATCTGATTTGTCGAGAGTATCTGTGATTGTACCAGCACCGCATTGTCGTCTGACATAGTTCTATCATCAAATCTGATCGTTATATTCTCTTTGTCAACATTGATGTTATTTGAAACTTTTTCTTTTAGATCACCTATCGTTTGCGTCGCAATATCTTCCAAATGTATGTCAAAAATATCTCCGTAAACATCTACTCGGACGTCATACACAAATGGATCTGACGCAAACGCGGTAATTGGAGCGACAGTAAATGCCATGATAAGTATTAGCAACGTGGCAAGCACGCCTGCCGAGATCGCCTTTATTTTGTGTTTTGTTTTCATCATTCTATATTCCTCCTTGTTTACGGGATATTATATTCTTCTCTTGCGGATCACAAAGCAATATACCGCAAATCCGCCTTGTCCGTCCGCGCGATGCAAGCAAAATCGATACATTCGCAACTGTGGTTTGTATTATCAGATTTACGTTCCGTGCCAAGGTCGTTGAATATGAAGAGAGCCGCGCTAACTATATTATACACCAAAATCCGCTTTTTTCAAGTCATTTTCAAAAAATATCGGCTACTTGACTTTTTATTGTTTAATATTGCTATCATAAAAATTCGCCCTTGTTCCAAATTTGGAACAAGGGCTTTGTTTATCATTATGATCATTATGCAAGCATATCCATCAGATCGCGTAAAGCTGTTTCAAATTTCGCGCCGTACCAATGATCCGCGTCTCCCTGTGTGTTGATGATACATTTCACCGTATAGTCCGCGGCTATCTTCGCCGCATCGAAAATGTCCTTGTCGTTCATCAATGCGCCCGTAAACGCGGAAGCGTAAATATCTCCTGTGCCGTGACAGCCCTTCGAGACCTTATCGTGCTCGTAATAACGGAGAACGCCGTCCTCATAGACAACAACGCCTGTTTTTTCAGGAGCGTAGCTAACTCCCGTCAGAACGATGGTCTTAGCGCCAAGCTTTGTGAGCTTTTCAAGAAGCCCCCTTACATAGCTCTCGTCATAGGTCTCGCGGTATTCAACATCGGCAAGGAAGCATGCCTCGGTAATATTGGGGATCAGAATGTCTGCCGATCCGCAAAGACCGCGCATCGCCTCTACATATTCGTCGTTAAATATGGAATAAAGCTTGCCGTTATCAGCCATAGCGGGATCGATGACACGAACACAGTCATCTGTTCCCATCGTGTCAAGAATATCCTGAACGTACCCAACCTGCTTGACACTGCCAAGATATCCTGTGTATATAGCCTTGAACTTGATGTTTTCCTTTTTCCAATGAGCCTGAATAGCGGGCATATCGTCGGTGAGATCACGGAAGGTAAAGCCGCTAAATCCCCCTGTGTGCGTTGAGAGCACGGCAGACGGAAGAATGCAGGTCTCAAGTCCGCAGGCAGAGAGGATAGGGAGCGCGACTGTCAGTGAGCACTGACCGACGCAGGATATATCTTGGATCGTCAAAATTTTTTTGTAAGCCATTTTTATTTTCTCCTTGCAATTTTGCTGATTTTATTATATAATATTTTTGTTGATATTAAAATGGTCAGAATAGGAGAAAATTATATATACAGATGAAATATACCATAGACAAAAGCAACCGCCCTGTTTATCTTCAAATATACAAGCAGATACGTCAGGATATCATAGACGGTATATATCCTTACCACACAAAGCTTCCCTCTATGCGTCTGCTTTCCGAGGAGCTTGGCGTAAGCACTATAACGGTTGAGCACGCCTATGCGTTGCTTTGTGAGGAAGGCTATGCGGAGTCAAAAGAGCGAAGCGGTTTTTTGGTTATTTTTCGCAGTACTGACGGTTTTGCGACGTACGTCGAAGCAACCACGCACCACGGCATTGTAACACCAAGTATCCACAATACATACCCCGACTTCCCTTTTTCCGTTCTCGGAAAGACAATGAGAAAGGTCCTCACAGATTACGCCGAGGTGCTTCTTGAAAAATCGCCAAACGCAGGCTGCGCGGAGCTTCGTGAGGCGATAAAGCGTTACTTGATCCGCAACAGAGGAATGAACGTAGACAGTAAACAGATCATCATCGGCTCGGGCGCGGAATATTTATATGGGCTTATTATTGCCTTGCTTGGAAGGACACACGTATACGGTATCGAATCGCCTTCATACAAAAAGATCGAACAGGTCTACCGCGCGGCGGATGTAACGTACGAGCTGCTCCCGTTAACACACGAAGGAATCGACAGTACGGCGCTGTCAAAAACAAAGGCAGGCATTATCCACACGACCCCTTACAGAAGCTTCCCGACCGGTATAACGGCATCCGCGAACAAACGGCACGAATATATACGTTGGTCCGCTAAAAACGGACGTATCATCATCGAGGATGATTTTGAGTCTGAGTTTTCGGTCTCCACAAAGTCTGAGGACACTTTGTTTTCTCTTTCCAAATACGACAACATCATATATTTGAATACCTTTTCAAAAACCATTTCCCCTGCCCTTCGTGTAGGCTATATGGTCCTTCCGTTGTCTCTTGTAAACGAATTTGAGAATAAGCTCGGCTTCTACTCATGCACCGTTCCAACCTTCGAGCAGTATGTGCTTGCCGAACTCATCAACAACGGTGACTTTGAAAGACATATCAACCGTGTCAGACGGAATTTGAGAAAAAAGCTTTGAGGACAACTCCGACTACCGAAAGAATATAAATACTTTTTTCATACCTGATCGAAGATAAAAACAAAAGAGAGAGCAACACGGAAATAAAAATCCGCTATGCTCTCTCTTTTCTGTTTTATGTGAGTGATATTCTTTGTTTTCGCATTTTTCGTAAATGCTCTGCGCGGTCAACATCGATCGACGCGGTAAGACGCGATATATTGCATATCCTCGCCGTGGGAAAGCTTCGGGCTCTCCTCCGCAAAGCGCGGCTTCATACCAAGCTCTCGTGCCGCAAGGTCAAAATGACATAAAGCGATCCCCATATCTATCCTTTGCATATCGAGAATACCGTGATCACCAAACCCGCCGCTGCGCTTGAGATAGAAGTGAACGGCATTGTCCTCTACAACGGCGCGCCACGGCTGTTTATTGACAGCGGACGGAGCCCATCTTACCATGCTTAGCGGATAGGCAAGCTCGCCCGCCGTTTCCTCGGTCAGCGGAGTGTCAAACGAGCCGTCAAAGAACAGCTCATCAAACGGCAGTCTCTCATCAGCTTTGATAGCTTTGCGCATCATACTCTCTCGCAGAGACATCTTTTTTGACGTGTATCCGAGCGGACTTGCGCAAGGCATCATCTCGTCCTCGGCAAGCTCCATTGCCGCCTCGAAGGCTGGGCGATTCATCGTACCTCCAAGCCATACTGTACCGATACCAAGCGATCGCGCATACAGCACAAGCATTTCAAAGGAATATCCGAATGCCTCAAATGCAGACGGCACACGCTTTATTTTATTGTCTATATAGAGCTCTGTACCGACCACGACAGGACATTTCAGTCCGTGCTCGCCTGCCTCCATAAGCTTAAACTCGACGTTTATACCGTACGGATTTTCAATATTCTCCATAAAAGAGCAAAGCCTTGCCCTATCCTCGGCAGTTAGCTCTCTGCCGTCATATGTCCTCACGCTGCGTCTGTCTCTCACAATAGCCTTGATATTTTCCATCATTCTTATTCTCACTCCCACATACCTAAGATTTTATACGGTAAGCTGTCACAAAAGCTCCGATATAGCGTCCTTTGTGTATTCGATTCAATCAAAAGCCAAGCCGAAATACGTAGGCGGCGCAAGCTCTCCGCCGTCAAGCGGCATATACATAGCGAACGGCTTGCCGTTGCCTATCGTGCGAAAGCTTCCGCTCGTACAGCCAAGCGTTTTCAATATGGCGGACGCCATGGTGACGTCTCCCAAGAGTTCCGCGCAAACCAGCGTATCTTTGTTGCGGCGAGCCGCAAGCAAGAGTCCGTCACCCGCAAAAAGCTCGTATTGAGCCGCTAAAAAGCCGAGATTTTCGTTCTCCTGTATCACGCCGCCGCTCGGCAGATACGCTCGTCTTTGCCTTGCGTACTCGTCCGTGTCTATTGCTCTGAGGTCGATCGCCTCCCCGCAAGCGGCACATTCAAGCTCGCTTACGTATCCACAGGTCTCGTAGCCTCTTTTTCGGTAAAAATCAAACAGCGTCTCGTTACTTGGCACGAGCACCGCTCCCTTATACCCGAGCGCCCCAAGATACTCATGCGTGTTGTTCATCAAAGCTGAGCAAAGTCCCCTGCCTCTATATCTCTCGGAGGTCGCTATGGCATAAAGGTACGCGACACGCTCTCCTCTCAAGGTACAGTCAAACCAATAAAGAGCCGCCGCAAGAGAGCCGTCGACCTTAAGGCGCTTGCACCTTTCGGGTGAAAAAGCCGCGCCCTCAAAAAAGATATCCATAAATGCGTCGCTATCCCCAAACGCTTCTCTCCAAAGAGCGCGAAGCGAGGCGATATCCGAGCGGTCAGGAGCGTCAATATTCATATCCATCCTCCAAAAGACAAGCCCACCACTTTCTCACCATATGATGGGGATAGTAGCTCTGCTTTGCCTTGCGCAAGCCCTCAAGCCCCATATCCTCCTCACGGTCAAGATACCTGACGGAAGGATATTTATCTCTTATATACTTTGCCATCTCTCGGTTTATTGCGGCATACGCCCCCTGAATATCGGGGCGAGCCTTTTCAAAATTAACGTCAAAGGTATCCTTTGAGAGTCTGCTCGCGAGTGAGAAGGCAAGCACCTCGTCCTTATCAAAAATAGCGAGTCCCTCCATCTCAAGGCCCTTATAGTCGCGGAGCGCCTTATCGAGCGCCGCGCGCTCCATATGAAAATCGGCGTTTGGATTTTTGGCGACGCGGTTATCGTACCACTCCCCGAGCATTTTTTTGACCTTATCTATATTCCCCTCTCCGATAGGCTCTACGGTAGCGTTGGGATAAGCGTCGGAAAAGCGGTTGAGATGGTTGCGCTTGGCTTGATATTTCTTGCCCATAAGATCGGCAAGATCGTCTATGGAATAGACGTAATCAAACGAGCCCTCGTCGCAATGAAATCGGAACTTTTGGGGATAAAGCGCCTCTATGGTCTCTTTTGCCTTCTCGGTAAGACCCGTTATACGGCAAGGTATGCCTCTTGCTCTCGCGTCCGCGATGATCGTGTCAAGCACCGCTCTCTTGTCACCCTCTCCCAAAGGATACGGATACACGCTACGGCGGTCAAACTGAGAAAACAGCGCAACGTGTCCGTTAACGACAGCAAAGCGCTGTCGTCCCCACAAGTATAGATTTGTAAAGGAAAACTCACAGCCCCTGTTTTCCTCTCTCTCAAGATATTCATCATAAAACGGCTTGTCCTCAAGCGTCAGGTGCGCAAAATCAACAATTGTTTCTACCATATCGTCCTCTGCTACAAATATTCTCATTTATTATCCATTTTTCCACTTACATTATATTTTATCACATTTTTATCTAAAAATCAACTATTATGACAGCTTGATCAAAATAAACGGCCAGCCGACAAAAAATTCTTGACATACAAGCTCATTATATGATATACTAAAAAAAAAGGAGTTCTTTATGCCAAGCGAAAAAAGTTACAAAATACCCACAAAACGCAGAAATCTTTTCTTGCGCGTGTCTGAGGGCCACTTTGCCACCAGCCACAGCCATATCAATTATTTTATAGACGTTACGACTCAAAAGACTCGTCTTTCTGAAGCATCCGCGGTTGCCAAGGAGCTTGTTTCTTACTACAGCACCACCACTATCGTGGATACCATACTCTGCCTTGACGGCACTGAGGTCATAGGAACGTGTCTGGCGAATGAGCTTACCAAGGGCAACTTTATGAATATGAACGCCCACCAGACTATCTACGTGGTAACTCCCGAGCATACGTCGGGAAGCCAGCTCATATTCCGCGACAACATCGTTCCCACGATCGCCGGCAAGCACGTGCTCGTTCTTGCGGCTTCCGTCACCACGGGATATACGGTACAGGCGGCTGCTGAGGCTATAAAATACTACGGCGGCTACGTTGCCGGCATCGCGGCTTTGTTCGCCACGACCGACTCGTGCGCGGGCTATGAGGTACAGTCGATCTTCGACACCAAGGACCTCAAGAACTACGCGAGCTACCCGTCTCACGAATGTCCTCTTTGCAAGCAAGGCAAAAAGATAGACGCTCTCGTTAACAGCTTTGGATACTCAAAGCTTTAAGGGCGCTTTAAAAACCAATATTAAAAATGTCTGTCTCAAGCTTGAGACAGACATTTTTAGTTTATTTCTTTTTTCTCTTGAACATCTTGCTCCTGAACAGTATAACGTTCATTACCGCAAAGAATACGACGAATATTACAAGCGTCAGAATGGGCTTTGCGGGCGCAAGCGTTGCCAAGAACATCATTGGAAATCCAAAAGCTATCGCGGGGAAATTCTGATAAACGAGATTATCAGAGGCGGGGGTCTTAAAATCTCCGTCGAGCTCACGGAGAAGTATAATTCCCGTGCTTGCAGTTCCCGTCAGCATTCCGTACATCGCGAGGAACTGCTCCTCGGCATAGTCCGCGAAAAGCACCTTTGCGACAAATCGGTTATAAATATATGTGATAGCAGCGCCCAGAACACCGAGAATGAGTATTATTCCCCAATAATTCTCAAGGATATCAAGGCGTATCGCCGCTATACCCGCAACTACCATAATATCGAAGAAGAAGTTGCTCGCGCGTGTCATAAGGAAGTTATTGGTGTACTTTTTCTTGACTATATTTTTCTTATTGAGGAAGCTTAGAAATACCTTTATAAGCGTTGCCGTGAGCACGCCAAGCAGGAAGTTGAAGCCGTAGACCACTGATCTCATACCCGGAAGCAGCTTACCAAGACCGAACATCAAAAGATACGCCGCTATGTACGCAACTATTATGAGCGCTATCTGAACAGTCATTTTGTCGATGCTCTCCTGCATCGGTATCTCGGAGTCGGACTCTATCTCCTCAGTGTGTAAGCTTCCGTCGGTACGGTCGGATATCTTGAGCTTACCTCGCTTCTTCATTATGTTCAAATGAATTACTCCGCCTATGCTTGCCGACAAAAAGCCAAGAGCCGCGATAGTCAGACCAAAGCTCTTACCGCCTACAAAGCCGAATTCCGTCTCATAGATATTGCCGTAATTGAGCGCCTGTCCCGTTCCCTGTCCGAAGCCAAAGGGCAAAAGAACACCTGCCGCGGGGAAAAAGTCCGCAATAATGAGAGCGGCTATCATGGTTATTCCAAATCCGATTATCGCCTGCAAAAGATACGTTGATACCGTTGTAACACCCGTATTGAATATCTCGGACGTTCTCTGCTTTGTCAGCTTTCCTCCCGTTGTCTTAAAGGCGGACGCTATAAATCCAAGAGCTAACGCATGATAGGTTATGATCTCAAGAACGCTCATTCCGTTTCCGTTGAACACGGCCGTATCAAACATAACGTCTCCCGTGATCGCCTTATATATTGCCGTCACTATCAGCAATATAAGACCGCCGAGCACCGAGGTCGGTATGAGGGAGTCGCGAAGAAACGGTATCCCCTTTTTGATAATATTTGCGACCAGAAGACTTCCGAGCAGCGCTCCAAGAAGAAGTATCAGCCCCCATACATTATAATCCCAAAAATTTGCCATTTTCGTCTCCCCTTACAATGTTCTTGTATCTATGGTAGATATGGACATACTTAAGCGCGTTAAAGCGCTTTCCGCCCTTTATCTGATATACCGTTTTATCGTGGTATATATTGAGCTTATTGCGTCCGAGCACAGTCACCGCCTGAGTTTCGTCAAAGTGGCAGACAACAGTCTGCGCGCCATTTTTTATCTCTATCCTGTTTCCATACAGCGAAAGCTCCGCGCCCTCGCAGATAAGCCGCTTTTTCTCACAGGGTATGACCTCATACGTATCCGCTACGTCACTGTACATCGGCTGCTCTGTATAGTCAAGCACGTCAAGCGCGTTGATAAACTCCTCTTGCGTGTCGTACCACTCCGCTACAAAGCGATACGGAAGCTCAAAGCCTATTCCCTCAAGCTCCTTGGTGGGAAGATAGCGCACCTTGCGCTCACACCTCTTACACGTTACGGTGTCCCCCTGACTCTCAAGCTCAGATAGTCCGCAAAACGGACAAACGTAGAGCGCTCTTTCGAGATACTCGGCAAGCCTTTTATGCTTATATTCATCGTCTACCGTCGCCTCGTCTACGTACAATCCCTTTTCAATAACAGCAAACAGCTCATCGTCAGAGAGCGAGGCATACTCCTCAGGCTGTATCACACGGGAAACGTAGCCTCTCATCTTACCCTTGCGCACAACGTCGCTCCACCTCGGATGAACGCCGTAGCCGCCCTCTATGCGGAACAGCGCTATCGGCACATTTAGCCTTTTCGCGAGCGGCGCTATGGCTGAGCTCATATACTCAGTGCGTCCGCTGTACGTGCGGTTGCCCTCGGGAGCGAGAGCGATAGTTCCGCCCTCTCTTGAGACGCGTATACAATTCATTATAGCCTTGACGTCCGCCGTCTGCTTTTTTATCGGTATGGGCGCTACGAGATATTTTATGAGAGACGAGACAGCTCCGTTTGAAAATATATCCTCGGTAGCAAGATAATATATCGGTCCTTTAAACGCTATGCCAATGAAGAACTGATCGAAAGGCGTTTGGTGATTCATAAGTATAAGATAAGGTCTTTTTTCCTGCTCACGAAAGCGCTCTACCCTTATACCGTATTTTATGCGGGAATACGGGGCGAGTATCGCCCACGCTATATTTCTCACCACTCTGTGGCGAAATCTCATCCACTTTTTGGTCTTGCTTTTTTTGCTCATAGCTTCTCCCAAAATATCTTTTTTGCGGTATTTCTACATTATAGTATAACAAAAAGCCACCATCTTGTCAATATATTTCGACTTCAAAGCTCCTTCACTCCGTCTCAACGACTCCGTCTGCCTTGACAGTTATCTGCATTTCGTTCTTAACGCGCTACAAAAGCTCATATACCTCATTTATTATAGCACAAAAATGTTGAGCTGTCAACAAATAGCGCGGTGTTTATACAGCAGCGCAATATAAACCTTGGGCGGTCATGGCTTGCATTTTCTTTGATTTATTATCTTTCGATCATTTTTCTTTATCAAAAGAAAAGTGATCGCCGCTCATTTAGCGTGAGCGGCGATATATATGCGTTTATTGTTTTTTCTTAAAGACCTTTGCGATATAGGGTCTTATTTTATTATCCTGCCCGTTCTTTGCCTTAATGATATTGCCAAAGTGCATTATCATTATGAGCGCCGAGGAGAGTATCGCGAAGATGGCGGACGCAAGATCCTCGCTCGTCATAGCCACGTAGGCAGGAAACACCGTCGCGGCATAGTAAGGAAGTATAAAGCTGTAATTCACTATTATCATAAGCATAACACCGCTGACAAGCAAAAGCACGAAGAGCAGCGGCTTATACGCGAGAACGACTCCCGCAAAGGCGGCAAGTCCCTTTCCACCCTTGAAATTCATATAGAACGGGAAGCAATGTCCGATAATAGCAAACAATCCCGACGCTAACGCAAGCCACTCGATCTCAGGAGATATCAGGACGGCAAGCCTTACGGCTAAAAAGCCCTTGACGATATCGAGCACCATAACAAGCGCCCCGAGCTTCTTTCCGAATATCAGCATAGTATTTGTAGCTCCGAGATTTCCCGTTCCCTTATCTCTCAGGCTGTTTTTCTTAAGCCTTGAGATCAAAGCCGCGGGATTGAGCGACCCAAGCAGATAGCCAAGCAAAATGCATATAATTATTTTCATAATACCTCTCTCATCATAGCATGCTTTTTCTCAAACGTAGGATGTGAGCTTGAAATTCTAAGCATACCCCGTCTCTTTTTTGTCCGCCTTCCGAATACCGATGTCTGAACACGTTACTGTTCTACGTGTCTTTTGCCTCCGAGGCTTTTTTTGAGCGTGGTTATATTTTACACCATCACCTTTTAAGTTTTGTTTTACAAATGTTTCCTAAATGTAAAAAATCAAAAAATTCGCCTCAAGAGCTCGACGTGTACCGGTTATATCGCGTAAAGTATATGTAGATTACGTATCTGACCGTTGTTTATTTTATTGTTTACCGCATAGGCGTACGCCTCTATTGCCGTACCGCCCATCTCGCAAAGTCCCAAAGCGCACAGCTCTGATATAACACGCTCGCAGACGCTCTCGATAACCGTCTTTTTTCTTTCCGCCTCACTCTCGGAGTTTCCGCTTGACAAAAGATATTCAAGCGGCTCGTAAAGCTCGCTCAACAAAGGCAGCTCACGCAACACCCTGAAGCTCCATTTGTAGTATGGAATATATCGCCGATTGAGCAAAAACACCACGTTCAGCGTGCTCTTTACAAGCTCAGAGATAGCAAGCTGAGCCGCCGCGCGTTCTCCGCGACTTATACATCTGCCGTAGTTGTACTGCCCCGCCTGACCCATAGTCAGGAGATTTCCCGCGAGCTTCTTAAGACGCACATCCTCGGGCATATAGGAAAGGCGCTCACGCGTTGCCGTAAGCTCGCCGAGTCTGTCAAAGAACACTTTGCCGTTGGTCGCCTCCGCAAGCGACTGCTCGGGCAGAAAAAACCAATCCTTCAGATCGATACGTCCGTCTGCCGTTCCCGTTTTGCTTTTGAAGAAATCCGCCATTCTCATAACGCCGTGGCGGTTTCCGCCAACTGGAGACAACGGACTTCTCCCGTATCCCATAAATTCCTTTGGAAGCCTTGAATACGCTCTTTCAAGGGCGAATTCAGTCTTGCGGTCGATAAGCGCTTCATCGGGCAGAAGGATACAAAAGCCGGGCTCAAAATCGTGATCGCGCGAGAGCTCGTCATCGTATCCGAAGCACTCAGAGCCGCTACCCATGATACCAACCGCCAAGAGGTGCTTTATATTGCCGAAGCTCTCATCGAGCATAGGCTCGCCGCATTCGTAATAGAAGCGCTCACAAAGCTCAATTCCCTTCATATATCCTCCTTGAGCGCTCATCAAGCTCCGTCTTATAGGCAAAATGTCCGTAGTACCCGAAAACAGACGCGCATTTCTCGCAAACGAAAGCGTAATATCCGTCTCTTTGAGTGTGCGACTCAAGCAAGACTCTCGCTTTTTCGAGATACTCACAAATAAGCTCATCTGCATCAAGCGCGCCAAGCTCGCTCTCAGCCGCGCTCGCCATATTGAGATAGGTTATCGCCACCTCAAGGTCGCCGTTCTCAGTGCTCAGCATAACCGCTATCGCCTTTTGGTAGAGCTCGTTTGCCTCATCAAACCTATGAAGGTCAACGAGCGCAAGCGCCATATTGTTATAAAGTCCGCCAAGACGGCTGTCGTCTTTTTCAAGCTCTCGCTCGTACACGTCTCTTGCAGCCTCAAAGAGCGCTATCCCCCGCTCTGCCATATCGAATGCTTTGTATACGGTAGCACAGTTGAGGTATGTGGTCGCCGCTCCGACCTGACGCGATATACAAAGCTCCTCTATTCTTTTTACTGCCGTGTCGGCGGCGGTGAGCGCCTGCTCACGCTTACCCGTCTTGCGGTAAAGCCCCATAAGCTCGTTACGCACAAGCAGCTCGGTATGAAAATCCCCCACCACTGACGCCTCCGCGAGCCAATAAAGCAGATGCCTCTCCGCGGATACGTAATCGTTTCTGTATAAATGCTCGTCAAGCTTTGAAAGTATTCGTTCTATTGAGACACAGCCGTTCATTCTATTTCTCCTTTACTAAATATCTGCTTAGGACCATTATATCATATTCTGTCCGAGTTTTCAATGGTTTTTGATGTTCAAATTGGGATCTATCAATGTGCTTAAATTACGATCTCGTAGGGGCGATTCACCAATCGCCCGCGGGTCATTCG
>JAZSNX010000055.1:0-2520 GCA_045536665.1 Eubacteriales bacterium | reverse complement strand
AAGATGGTGGATGACGAGTACAACTGCCTGACACTCTGCTCGGGAAGCCTTAACGCAGACTCCGACAACAACGTTGCGGATATCGTTCGCAAGCATTGCGACAGAATAGCGTTCGCGCACATAAGAAACGTAAAGCACTTCGAGAACGGCGACTTCTCTGAGGCAAGCCACAGAGACTGCGATGGAGATACGGGTATTCTCGATATTCTTAAGGCGTACCACGATTGCGGATATGATGGATATATACGTCCTGACCACGGCAGACACCTTTGGGACGAGGGACCGGGCAACGTCCGTCCCGGCTACGGTCTTTACGACCGCGCGCTTGGCATAATGTATATGCTCGGCGTGTGGGATAGTCTTGAAAAATTTGATCAAAAATAAAAGGAGACAGAAAAAATGATAGATCTTCCACTTAACGTAGATTATAGCGGCAAGGTAGTAGTTGTAACAGGCGCGGGCGGACTTATCTGCGGCGCTATGGCGCGCGCTTTCGCGCAGTCGGGAGCAAAGGTAGCCGCTCTTGATCTCAACGGCGAGGCTGTCGGCAAGCTTGCCGACGAGCTCACGGAAGAGGGCTTTATATGCAAGGGATACGCGGCAAACGTGCTTGACACCGAGGCTCTTGAGAGCGTCAAAGCCCAGGTGCTCGCCGACCTTGGCGAGTGCGATATACTCGTAAACGGAGCGGGCGGAAATAACCCGAGAGCTACTACCGATAACGAATATCACCATGAGGCTAAGGAGGGCGGTAAATCCTTCTTTGACCTTGACGCGTCGGGCGTTGATTTTGTGTTTAAGCTCAATTTCCAAGGAACGCTTCTGCCCACTCAGGTGTTCGCAAAGGATATGGTGGCAAAGAAGGCGGGCTGTATACTCAATATTTCGTCGATGAACGCGTATACTCCCCTTACAAAGATCCCCGCGTACTCCGCGGCAAAGGCGGGTATATCCAACTTTACGCAATGGCTTGCGACCCACTTCGCGGGAACGGGCATTCGCTGCAACGCTATTGCCCCCGGCTTCCTCGTTTCGGCTCAGAATTATAAGTTGCTTTTCGCCGAGGACGGCACGCCCACGGCAAGAAGCGCGAAGATACTCAGGGGAACGCCTATGGACCGCTTTGTGGACGCGAGCGAGCTCCTCGGAGCGACTCTCTTCCTTTGCGACGAGCGTTCGGCATCAGCAATAACAGGCGTTGTTCTTCCCGTTGACTGCGGTTTCGCGGCATATTCGGGCGTATAAAATTTCAGGAGGAAAAAGAAAATGGAAAAGTTTATTCCCGTAGTTGTTATCAAGGAGCTTTCCGAGACCGACAAGATACTTAAGGCACTTAAGAATAACGGTATAAATTGTGCCGAGATAACATTCCGTACAGCTTGCGCGGCAGAGGCTATCAAATATGCCGTAGATAACTATCCCGATATGAGCATAGGCGCGGGCACAGTCATAAACGCGGAGCAGTGCGAGGCGGCGCTGGCGGCGGGCGCTACGTTTATCGTATCTCCCGGTCTTTCCGCGTCGGTAGCAAAAATATGTAATGAGAGAGAGATACCTTATTATCCCGGCTGTGTAACTCCCACAGAGATAATGGCTGCTCTTGAGCTCGGTATCACGACAGTAAAATTCTTTCCCGCAAACGTATACGGCGGACTCAAGGCGCTCAAGGCGCTCTCCGCTCCTTTTCCGCAGGTCAAGTTCATACCTACGGGTGGAGTTGACAGAAGCAATATAGACGAATTTCTCGCTTTCGATAAGATAGCCGCTATCGGCGGAAGCTTTTTCGTAAAGGAATCTCTTGATAAAATGGAGGCTGAAAGCAAATGAAAAGAGTAGTAACATTCGGTGAGCTTATGCTCAGACTTGCCCCCTTGGGCTATTACCGCTTTTTCCAGAACGACCAGATGCAGGCAACGTTTGGCGGAGGCGAGGCAAACGTTGCGGTGTCTCTCGCGAACTACGGACTCGACAGCGTTTACGTAACGAAGCTTCCAAAGCACGCGATAGGTCAGGCGGCTGTTGACTCGCTACGCTACTTCGGAGTCGACACCTCGAAGATAGTGAGAGGCGGCGACAGAGTCGGCATATATTTCCTTGAAAAGGGAGCTTCGCAGAGAGGCTCGGTATGCATATATGACCGTGCGCATTCCTCTATTCAAAAGGCAGCTGTCACTGATTTTGATTGGGATAGCATCTTTGAGGGAGCTGATTGGTTCCACTTTACGGGAATTACTCCCGCTCTTGGGGAGAATCTCGTTGAGATATGCCGCAAGGCTTGTCAGGCGGCAAAGGCAAGGGGAGTCAAGATATCCTGTGTCCCCAAGTTCCCTGCGGAGGCCTCGACAAGAGCTGAGGCAAGAGAGGCGATGACAGACCTTTGTCAGTACGTTGACGTTTGCATCTCTAACGAAGAGGATGCAAAAGACGTATTTGGTATTGAGGCAGAAGGCACCGATATTTATGGCGGTAAACTTAACCACGAAGGTTACAAGTCTGTTGCTAAACAGCTTGCTGACAAAT
>JAZSNX010000031.1:0-3907 GCA_045536665.1 Eubacteriales bacterium | reverse complement strand
ACGGTCTGCGTTATTTCGTTCTGAGCCACGGCGCTCGCGCTTATGATTTGAAGACCAAGGAGAGCATTTATACCGACCTTATCCCGCCCGAGCGCGCGGCAGAGCTTTTGCGTATCCTTGAGGGTAAGGGACTTTATAACGAGATCGCGGCTGATACCACCATTTTCTTTGAAAAGGCGGTTACCGATGATCTTGATATGTCGCTCGTTCCCGAGCATCACGTCTGGTACGTTCGTGACAATTGCTACACGGCTGTTGAAAAGCCGTCCGAGTATTTGCTCGCCAATGGTATAGGCGTTGAGAAAATGAACATTTACGGTATTCCCGAGCAGCTCCAGCAGAGCATATACGACGAGATCACCGCTACCGGATACATAAAGCATACCCGTCCGGGGGCAGGCGCTAACCTTGAGTTCTCCAACTATACGCTCAACAAGCTTCGCGCGACCGACGCGATACTTTCAAAGCTTGGAATTTCCTACGAGGAGACGCTCGCGATAGGCGACAGCAGCAGTGATGTTGAGATAATCAAGGCTTGCGGCATAGGTGTCGCTATGGGCAACGCGCCTGATAACATCAAGGCGATAGCCGATGACGTAACCCTCGCGAACGTTGACGACGGACTTGCGCACGCGTTTGAAAAGTACGTTCTTTAAGGAGAGAAAAATGAATAAAAAATTTCTGGTATGTATTGATTCCGACGGATGCGCTTTTGACACGATGGAGGTCAAGCACAAAGAGTGCTTCTGTCCCGCGTACATAAATTATTTCGGACTTCAGCCTGTTTCCAAGTACGCGCGCGACGCTTGGGATTTCTCTAATCTGTACTCCAAGTACCGTGGAATGAATCGCTTTTTGACTTTGCTTCTCTCGCTTGACCTTATCGCTGAGCGCAAAGAAGTTAAGGAGCGCGAATTTATTCCCCCCGCTATGAGTGAGCTGCGCGAATACGTTAAGGCAGGCGGAGCGCTCAATAACGCGGGAATTGAAGAATACCTTGCCGAGCACCCCGACTCCGAGGAGATGAAGAACGTGCTCAAATGGTCTATAAACGTAAACGACCGCATAGCAGAGCTCGTTCACGGTGTTCCTCCGTTCCCCTACGTGAGAGAAAATCTTGAAAAGCTTTCGGAGTATGCCGATATCGTTATAGTTTCCGCAACTCCGCAGGAAGCGCTTGAGAGAGAGTGGAGCGAGAACGGTCTGCTTCCGCTTATATACGCGGTAAAGGGACAGGAAAGCGGCTCTAAAAAGGAGATAATCGCATCTCTTAAGGACGAGTATGAGGAGGGTCACGTGCTTATGATAGGCGACGCCCCCGGAGACCTTTCCGCAGCTCACGCGAACGGCTCGCTGTTCTATCCCATCTGTCCCGATGAGGAGGCACAGTCTTGGGCACGCTTTGGCGAGTGTATGGAAGCATTTTTGAATGAAAGATACGCAGGAGAGGCAGAGCAGAGAAATATCGCATACTTTGAGACGCTCTTGCCCTCCGAGCCTAAATGGAAATAAGGAGAATAGATATGGCTTACGGAACTGATATAGGAAGAAAATTTTATGAGGACGGAAGCGTGCGCCGCTTCCCCGGAAACACGGTAGTTGCTGACGTTACCCCCGGCTGTACGGGATATGACGCGATGAATAAGCTTCGTGATATGATAATCGAAAACGGCTTTGAGAAGAACGTTATCCTTTTGCCGAGCGACAGCTACCATATGACAGTCATCAGCGGTGTTAACGATCAGATGCGTGACGCGGAGCACTGGCCTCCGAATATGCCTCTTGATACGCCTATGGCAGAGATGGACGACTACATTGCGGCGGCTGTTGCCAGAGTACCGATGCCCAAGAACATAAGAGTGAAGTTCAACAGAGTAGCCTTCGGTAGCTGCTGTATGGTGGTGCTTGTAAACCCCGTTAACGAGGCAGAGCTTCGCGCGTTCAGAGACGCGGTCGCTAAGGAGATAGGCTTTAAGCTTCCTCGCCACGATACCTACAACTTCCACATCTCGCTCGGCTATACCTGGGAGATGCCCGAGGGAGAGGAGCTCGAACGCCTCAAGGCTCTCAAGCTGAAAATGACAGAGTACCTTGCTGAGCAGCCTGAGTTTGAGATAGATCCCCCTTATATGGCTTTCTTTGACGATATGTTCGCGTTTTCTCCCGAAAGATTGCCGAGAGACTGAGATATGATAAAGCTTAAGCCGGAATGTATAAAATGCCTTTTTAATAAATATTCGCAGAAGATACCTGACGGTGCGACAGAGATGCAGACCCTTGAATATCTCAAGGGTCTGTTGCTTATCCTTCATGAGGCAGAGCTTACGGATAGCGCCCCTCAGATAGTTGATAGAATAAATAAGCTTCAGTATGAGCTTTTCGGCTATACCGAGGACTATACTGAGGCAAAAAAGTATTTCAACGCACTTATGATGTCAAAGGCTGAGACGGTCAGAGCGAGGATAGAGACGGCAGACGAGCCGCTTCGTATGGCGCTCCGCTTCGCTATGCTCGGCAATTATATCGACTTTGGTATGCAGAGAAGGGTGGACGAGACCGAGCTTGAAAAAATGCTTGACGGAGTGCTTGACCTTAAGGTGAACGATAGTGAGCTTGACTCGCTCAGAGAAGACCTCAAAAAAGGCAAAAGAGCGGTGTTTATCACAGACAATTGCGGTGAGATAGTGCTCGACAAGCTCTTTTTGGAGCGCCTCAAAAAGGAATATCCGCATCTTTCACTCACCGTTATGGTGCGGGGAGAGCCCGTGCTCAACGACGCGACTGTCGAGGACGCGCGAGAGGTCGGTCTTTGCGACAGCTTCACAGTGGTCGATAACGGAAACGGCGTTGCGGGCACTTGCTTTGACAGAATAAGTGATACCGCAAGGGAAGTGCTTGACGGAGCAGACGTCATCATAGCCAAGGGACAGGCGAATTTTGAAACGATGAGAGGCTGTGGCAGAAACGTCTATTACGTATTTCTTTGCAAATGCAAGATGTTCTGCGAGCAGTTTGGAGTGCCGCAGTACAGCGGAATGATGATAAACGATATAAGAGAGTATGGGGAGAAGGTATAGATGGACAGACAAACAAAAGATGTTATAACAAGGCAGAAGATATGTGAAAATATCAAGCAACGAGATAAAGGAAGCGTTTTGGGGGCTGTAGCGCTTCTTCCAATGCTTATTATCGGAACTATACTGACCGTTGCGTGTATCAGCGCCCTCACGTACCCGAGGGGTGTGTTGGAGATAGTGCTCTATTCGTTTGGAATATTTTTTGGACTTTTTGTGTATTTGCTTTGCGGAATAATAGCTTGGGGCGCTATAAAGTCAGCCATTGATCTGATGAGGAACGCCCATAATGACTTTTTGGTGGTTCATACCGTGCTTACCTCAAAGAGAGAGGAGCTTGTCAGACATGGAAAAAGTACAAGGCTCGAATATGTGTTCTATTTTATGTATAACAACAGCAGATACGTCATTACCGAATGGGACAGAAGCGCTTACGCGTATTCCGATGAGGGCGACGAGTTCTTTTTAGTGCTGTACCACGAAAACGGAGCGCCTGTGTTCGCCTATAACAAAAAGATATACGAGTACCGCGAGCGTTGATAAAAACACGATACTTTCCCACGTGTGGCTTTTGCCACACGTGGGATCTTTGTTAAATTAGGATTTACCTACTTTTCTTTTAAAAAAGAAAAGGTAGGCAAAAGAAAACAACACATTGAGGTGCGAACATTGCCCCTACCAACATACCAATATTGGGAGCGGTAGGGGAGCGCCTTGGTGCTCCCGCGTGATGTTCGCACAACATACATTTTATCACACAATGTTCGCTATCACCATTGTAGGGGTCATTCACGAATGACCCGCGGGCGATTCGTGAATCGCCCCTACGAAAT
>JAZSNX010000144.1:0-13986 GCA_045536665.1 Eubacteriales bacterium | reverse complement strand
AGATATATATTGAAGTTTGTGGGGTTGTTCAAATGATCAGGGGCATACTGGAATTCCTGAGTATTTCCTTCCTTGAATGAAGGAGGTGTGGGAGACTGAATTACGAACTTAGGCGAGGTGGTTGCCGTTGTAATGGTGTTTCCGCCAACGGTAACATACAGGAATTTGAATACACCTACCTTGGTCTCAAACGCGCCCTCGTAATATTCCGTGCCGAAATTCCATGCGAGATCGGCATTGAGACCCATCTCAAGCTTCTCATAGCCTTCCATTGCGTAGTAAAGCTTGACGTCACCGAGATTGGTCAGCTCAGCACCGGTATCGTCCATTATCTTTACCTTCATATAAAGGTTCATCTCGTCGTCTGTCATTCCGTTTTCGGCGTCTCCGTCAACACCGAAGCCATATAAGAAGTTCTGCGGGCTATCTGTATATACCGCTACCTTCATACCGAGGAATACGTTTGCGACTCTTTGCATATTCGGGTCTAACTCGTTATATTCCCCGTTAAAGACCAGATACTCGAGAGTGTATTCTCCCGATGACAGGAAGGTCGCCCTACCCGTCCATATATTAGTAGTTACGTTTCTCGTAAACGTGACGTTTACAGAGTTACCGTCAGTCCTCAAGAAGCGTCCCTCAACGCTTGTGGGCATTCTTGCGGGATCGTTGGTAACGAACTCCAAGGAGACGTCAGCAGATACCGCGCTTGCCGCTGTCATAAACTCACGTGTCTTAGCGGAGGTATTAGACCAGCTCAGCGTCTTTACCGCAAAGCCCTTGACCTCTATCTGCGGTCGTGATTCAAGCTCAAGGTCATATTCGATACCGTCGACCTGAATACCTCGCAGTATATATTTACCCGGTGAGGTGAAGGTATAGCTTGCCGTCCACCGTCCTCCGCCTTGGTCGGTAAATACCAGTATATCCTTCTCACTGTTCATCGGTATTCCCTGCGTCGAGCTTATGGCTCGGATAAAGAATGCGGTTACCTGCTTGGGCGTTGAGCCGTCTATATTGACGGTTATATTACTCGTCATAGGAGTGCCGTTCGCTATGCAGGTATCATAATCAAATTCCGTCGTATCGACCGACGCGCTTACGCTCATTGACTTGGAGGCAAGCTGCTCGTCGGAGATCGCGTTAAGCTCTACGCTGCTGCCGAACTGAATGTTGAGCTGTCCCTGAATATCGGATACGGCAAGAACGTCCTCGTTCTTGACCTTAGTTCCGTCAAGATATACTATTGCCGTTATAAGCTTAGCCACGTTCTGCTCAAGCGCAGTTATCGCCAGCGTCTCAGAGCCATCGGAATTGGTCAAGGTAATGGAATTGGCATTCAGCCTCATAGGAACTATTACCTTACCGTTATCCACGAAATAATTGGTCGTGTCCATATAGCCCTCGGCAAGCAGCGTGCCGTTCTCGTCGACGAACGCTATGTTCATAGCGGACAAAAGCTTGAGGCTTCGCGCCTGATCCTCGGGGCTGTCCGCGTAGTATACGTAACAGCTTCCGCTTCCCTGCGTGGTGTTATCGGTGGAAAGGAAGGCGTTGTTTTCCCATATTCTGTTCTCTCCCTCGTAGCCTGTGACCGTCTCTATTACGTTGACCTTTTTCTTGGGAGGATTTGAGGCATCAACCTCATACGGCTCGTGTGTGTCGGCAAAAAACCAAGACTCAGCACCGCCCGCGTCCACCGTCATATACACGTCGAAGGAATACTCGGCATTCTCGCCATCATCTCCTGTCGTCGTGACCGTGACTGTATAGAGCTGTACCTCGTTGCCGTTCTTGTCCTCTCCCTTAGCGTCCTCCTCGACTCTTGTGGTAAGGATATTACCCTCAAGCGTCAAGAAGCTTCCCGCGGCGTTGGTGCGTACCCAGAAGTCTATCGCGAAGCCGTAGGTATCGTTTGCGCTCAGCTCTACCGTTCCTCCCGTGTTCTTGGAGTCGGCATAGTTAAGGTCCTGCTGGAAGAGAGACGGAGACGTAGCGTTCGTAGTGATAAGCGCATATATAGTTCCGTTCATCGTCATACCCAGTCTCTTACCCTTTGCGGTTACGGGAAGACCCTTGGTATACTTATTCTCAAGGGAGGTATTTCCCTTCGGAACGTTCATTCTCGCGCCTGTTCTCTTCTCGAAGTTATAGAGGATACCGTTTGTTATGATGGTCGTACAGGTCTTGTTATTAAGCTCCAACGCGGCTGTCGCGCCTATGCTGCTGACACGTGTGCCGTTAACGGTACACGTGCCTACGTTGATAAGCGCGTTTACTATGTCGGCAAGATTGTCGTCGCCCCACTTGATAGTACCCTGCTGGCATATCGCCACGAGCTTTTCGTAGTTAGTCCTGAGCTTTTCCGCGTCAGACAGATTCTGCTCGAGACCCGATATCTGAAGTCCCATAGATTTAAGCTGAGACTTCTGGGCGATAAGCGCGTCTACAGACGCAAACTCATTGTACTTACTCGTGTCTCCCTGATTGAGCACGAAGAGCTGGAGATTTGCCAGCTTGAGCATTGCCTCTCGCTCAAGCGTCAAGACCTCGTCAAACGCGCGGAAGAGGTCACGGAATGCCTCCATATCCTCCTTATTCATCGTGGCGTTTATAAGATTCTCGTTATTGTCCTGGTTTGCGTTCATATTCGCCGTCATATAAGCGCCCATGACCGCCGCGAGCGACTCAAGGAAGGGCTTTTCCGTACCGTCTACTATATCGTAATTCTGCGTTATCAGAATATACGCGTTTTGAGCGTTACTGTTCGCCTGCTTTGCCTCGTCTATCTTTATCTGAAGGCTATAAGCGTAGCCTGACGACTCCGCCATCTGCGTTGACGATATCGCTCTGACGCCGAGCTCATCACTTATCTTGAACTCCCAAGGCGCTTCCGCGTCATCGGGATTTGTTGACTGCCACGTCGCGTAACGGAAGGACGTTATATATCCATCCTGTCGTCCCGTTGCCGTATAATCCGCTCCGTAAAGCGGGCTATTGAGCAGATCGTCCTTATTAAGTCCCGCGGGACGAAGCACGACGTTGCCAAGTCCGTACGATGGGTCTGAAAGGTTTATCATATTACCCCATGTGAGGTTGCCGCTCGTTATCGGCAGATTTCCGTCCTCAACGCCTGAGGGGGCGGGCGCTATGATATTATAGCGCGAGCCGCCCGCGAGGGCTATCTCAAGGTTACCGTTAGACGCGATAGCCGTGGTTATATTGGTCGCTTCGGGGTTTCTCGAAAGTGTGAGCCACGAGAAGGATACCGTTGTGAGCATAATGATACCCACAAGCAAAAGTATCAGCGCGGTTATCAGCCGTTCCTTAAGACGCGGCAGACGACTGCGGTATTGTTCAATTCTGACGTCAGTCTTACTTTTCACGACCGATCACCTCCGTTCTTAGTGTTTACAGGCTCTACTATTACTCTATAGCCTGTTGTGCTTACCGTTTCATCCTCAAGTATCAAGGTCATATCCAAGGACTCCGACAGAGAGTCAGGAAGCTCAAAGGAGAGCTCCTCTCCGTCCGCTCCGTAAAAGCGGCATATGCTTCCCGCGCCGTAGCTCTTATGCGCCGCAGTACCCTCGGGAATATTACTGACTGCTCCCGCGTATTCTCCGCCGTTCCGCGCGAGCAGAATATTCGGCAGGTCGGTCTGCGCTTCGGGCACGTACAGGCGGATACGGACGAATGAGCTCCGCTCCGCTTCTGTCTCGTTGCCTGTTACACATAGACTTAGCGTTTGTCTTCCGTCTGAGGCGCTCCAGTCTCCGCTCGTAAGGCTATATGCTCCCTTTCCGTTTGGCGAGAACATCATCTCACCGCCAAAGAACGAGGTATAGCGTCCTAATGACGAATGAACGACGTTTATGAAAACGATAAGCAAAAGGAGGATCGCGACTGTCACTATCAGCCTTATAGGCATTCTTTCAGTTTTTGTTTTCATATGCGCTCCTCCTTTCCTCTATATCGCTGTTTTATTATCTTTGCTTACGACAGAGTTACCTTGTAGCTTCCGTCGTTTGTCGCGCTTACGCTTGCGCCTGCTGCCAGATACGCGCTGACGTCGGTGCTGTAAGTACCTCCGTAGAGCGATATAGTCGCTCCCGCATCATCTGCCATATATTTTCTGACTGCCTGCGCGCTTGCCGAGCTAACGACTGTTTTATCTCCGTATACGTTTATCTCGGTAGTCCATTCGTAGTTCGCCTCAAGGTAGATACCGTCACCCGTGTCACTAAAGCCACTCGCCGTGTATTCAGGCTCTCTTATCTCTGTACCCGTTCCCGTACCTCTTATGACAGAGTTTTCAACGGTGACCACTCCGCCCTTTACCACAATACCCGTTATTCCCTCAAGTGTGCTGTCGCTTATTGTAAGCGAGCTATCCTTTTGCGGATGATAGATCGCGGTGTAATAGCCCTTGACTGTGCTGCCTGTCAGCTGAATATCGATATCCGTATATGAGCCGTTACAAAGTATTCCCGCGTAGCCGCTTCCGAGCAAGCTGCTTCGCTCGATTATGACCGTTGTTTTTGTATCCGTCTCTCCGTTATTTCCGTATATCCAAAGCGCGTCCTCAGAGGCAACTATCTCAGAGTCAACTATATGGACTCTGGAGTCCGCGTTGATATCGTTTTGATGATCGCAGATCTTTATTCCCTCAGCGACGTCCTTCATAATGACGTTATTGAGCACTACGTCCGCTCCGCTTGAGGCAACGCCGTAGCTTGTGCCGTTACCCTTGACAGTTCCGTTATTGAGCGTGATCTTTGAGCCCAGAGTAGCGGTGATAACCTCGCTCGCCGTGGAGCTGAGCGTATGACCGTTGAGGTCTATATCCGCTCTGAAGCCGCTCCGCATAACGATGCTCTGGTCCAAGACAAGATCGTTTGTAAGCTTGATGCTTGTGTAGCTTGTGGAATCAAGCACGGATATGAGTGTCTCCTTGTTGCTTACCTCAAGCGCTGTCTCTCTCGTATTCGAGCCTGTCACGCGTATCTCAACGGGATAAGTGCTGTCCGCTCCCGTCGTACCTATAATGGTATCGTCCAGCATATTCTGCTGTATCTCGTCATAGGTGCAAAGATACGCAAAGACGCCGTAGCCCTCCGAGTTTACGTAAACGGGATAGTAGCCGTTTGCCGTTCTCCCCGCTGTATCGATAGCTCCGTCGTAGCCGTCGGTCGCCGAAAGCTCTCTTAGAAGCTCGTTGACAGTCTTTATACCATCGACGGTCTTTAGGCTTCCGTCAGCGTTAAAGGTCGTCGTTACGGGGTCATATTCATATTCTATGGGTCTTATGTATTCGTCTATCTGAACGGACGTATCGGTCACGCTTCCCCTAACGTAGTATCCAAGAACGTCATACACCCATTCCCACTTAAGCGCGGGGGCGTTTTGAGACTGTTCGGTGATGCTTATCTGACTGTTGGGAAAAACAGTATAGGTATAGCCTGAGCTGTCGCTTACGTATACTCGCTCCATTCGCTCGGCGTTACGGTAAAATGGCGTATCAACGTAAAAATACAGTCTTTTTTTCATCAGCTCGTCAAGACCCGATTTTGAAACCGTTACGCTTGCGGCAGCCGTTTCCGTGCCGTTGTTGGATATCTGCATACATATCATACCGCTGTCGCCGGGAGCGGCTGATACAGCGCCGCTCTCAATGATGACGCTTCCGTTAAAATCCCATTGCTTCGCGACAAAGGTCAGTCCCTCCGCGTCAGCGACATTGGTATACCACGCCGTGGTCAAGGAAAAAAGCAATACGGCGGTCAGCAAAAGTGTCACGACACTGAAAACAGCTCTTAAAAGTATTTTCTTTTTTAAGCTTCTCAGCGTACCGTGACGGTCTTGCTGAGAGTTATTGATTTTTCGATCCTTCTCGATCATTTCCTGATCTCAGTTCCTCCGTCAACTCTGCGCGTATACGGGCGCGTAGCTCCTCGTATTCCTCAGAGCTCATCGCCTGCTTCGCGTCTGCCTGTGGTTTATCGGACTTTTCCCGATCCTCGTTCTTTTCACTGCCCTCCTCGGGCTCAAGCTCGCCCTTCAGGCGCTTGATGTCCGTTACGATCGTCTCCATACTTTTCTTGAAGATAAGCACGGATATCAATATCGCGGGCAACGCTATGCAGGTAAAAAATCCTGCTTTTCCTGAAATAAATCTCATTATAAGGGCAAAAACGTTATTCTCTCCCGATATCCAAATCACCTTACCGATGATGTTCTCCTCATCTACGCTATGGATATCCGTTGAGGAGTTAGCGTCTCCTCTGGTAGTCAGAAGCACCTGCCCCGTTCCGCTCGTCTCCTTTGCGATAACACGGTGGGTGATGACTCGCCCCTCCATATAAGCCTCCTTGGAAAAGAAGCTTACTATATCGTCCATCTCGACGGTGTCTATCGGCACGTCCTTTGTAAGTATCAGCGATCCCACGGATATCGTGGGCTCCATGCTTCCCGTTGTCACCTTAAAGAAGCTATATCCAAAGACAGACACGTATCCCTTATTCATCACTTGAACAAAGGCGAATAAGCAAAGACATATCGCTAATATCAGCACGACCGTTACCGCGCCTGAGATGAGCTTATTTCTAATCTTCCTGTTTTGATCTTCCATTTATACTTGTTTGGCCTCCCGCAAGCTCGATACCAAGGGTAAAGGAGACAGTCTCCTCTATGCCAACGCAATCGGCGTCCTGTCCCTCGACCCAAACAAACATACGTATTCTTTGCGGAACGTTTTTCTCAAGGCTTGCCACGCAACGATCAACGGTTGCGCCCGACATCTCCAATGCCGACATAGCCTCTGCCGAGACGACACCCGACTCCGCGGAGTCGTAAAGAGCCGCCGTACTCGCGATAAAGCGTCCTTGATCTACGTATGGGTAGACCTTTCCTTGCAAATATTTACTGTAAAAATCGATCTTAGCCTCTGTCGCGGACGAATAGCTCTTTCCCGTAACAGCCGTTTTGAATATCTCCTGCAGGTAAAATTCCTCGTTTTCGCCTTTGCTCCAGCGGTTTGCTGTCTGTACCGTCAGGCGGTCGCTTATATCCGCAAGGACTGCCTCTCCGCCGTCCCACGCTATGGGTCTGGTTACGACGTATGTCCCGTCCGCTCCCTTAGGATGGATATCCGCGTTAGGCTCGTATATCGTAAATCTATACGCGGAGGAATATCTCACGTGCTCTCCCATCTCCTGATAAGAGCCTCTGAGCGAGGTATATTCCGAGGGGCAGTTGCCGCTTGCTGTATAATACAGCATAGTGTCGTCAAGCACGGTGTTGTGATCGACCAAAAAGCCGACACGCACCGACGAAGCGACTGAGCCCGAGGTCGCTGCAAGGTCATATCCGCCGCTCTCGTTTTCGACAGGCTGCATCAGCTCTATCAAAAAGCTTCCCTCGTCATCGTCTCCTCTTGAGATACGCAGATCGTAATCCGCGCCGGGAGAAACCACCCAAAAGTCAAGATACACGTAGCTTCCCAGCTTCGCCGCCTCAGGGTCTGTTAGGTTGGCATATGAAAGTCTCTGGTCCAAGAGAAATTCACTTATCGGCTTTAGCTGACCTACCACAGCCGTGCCGTTTATAACAGCCTCGTCATCGGCACTGTAGTAGGTAGGCAGATACCAATGCAAGCCGTCCGCGGTAGAAACGGGCATCAAGCCGTCTATCGCTCCAAGATAAGCATATTGATCGTAATGATTGAAATTCAAATTCTGGGTAAATTTACCCGGATAGTGATAGATGTTACCGTTTTCGATCTCTGTGGTATCGGGGGCAAGAAGAATAGTATTTCCTCCTCCAAGGGAGATCTGAATCCCACGTGCCTCGGGCGAAACGGAAAGCGTTTGCCACGCATACGACACGGCAACGACCATCACAAGTAATATCGCCAACGTCAAGATGGAGGCGACCAATTTTCGCACGATCTTAGTCATTCAAAGCTCTCCAACTTTCAAGTCATTCAATTGCTTTTCGCGTTGCGATCCTGCTCGCGACGCTTACGCTCATTTTCTCTTTTCTTAAGCGCCGCCCTCTTAGCTTCTTGCGCATCGGTACGATGCTTTAAGCGTTCTGAAAGCGTGCGCTCGAAGTCCTCCAGCATTTTTGAGAACGGAGCGACTGTTTCCATATCCTGCTCGTACTGTCTTGCCTGACGGATCTCCTCCGCTATGAGCATCTTCTCATGCTCCTCGGCAAGCTCTCGCTCGACTCGCTCCTGCTCAAGCATTGCCTCAAGCCGCTGGCGCTCCTTTTCCTCCTGCTTGCGACGACGCAGACGCGCGATCTCCTCCGCCTTCAAGCGCTCGGTCTCCTCCATGATCTGGACAGCGTCCGCAAAGTCCTGTTCCTCGACAGTCTCCTTTGCCTCCTCTTCCATTCGCAACTCCATTCGTTCGGGAAGCTCTTTGAAGAACTTCTCGGTTTCCTGCTTGAACAGTCCGCTTCTACGGCGTGTCTCCTGCTCTCGCTCCATTCGCTCGAGCATTTTCTGAGCCGCGATGATCTCTTTTTCCTGTCGTCTGCGCTCCTCGGCAGCCTCTTTTTCCTGTCGTTTGCGCTCCTCCTCAGCCTCTTGCTCAAGACGCAAGCGCTCCTCTTCCTCTTGCTTTCGTCTTTCAAGCTCCTCAACGAGTCTGCGGCGCTCCTCCTGCTCCTCAAGCATCAGCTGCTCCTTGGTGAGCTCCTCTATAAGCACCTTACGCACCTCAACGTCGGGCAGATCGTAATCCTCCGTAAGCTCTTCGATTATCTGCTTGATGAACTTAGGCTTAAGCTTACGCTTCTTCTCCTTAAGCGGAGCTGGTAGCTGTCTGTCCTTATCACGCTCAAGATGTCCCTTGAGCACGAGATAATTAAACAGGATATTATGATATATATCTCTCTCAAAATCCTCGTTGATAACGGGATTTTGCTCGATCACTTTAATGGTATAACCGATGTTATCGTAGTGTGTAAGAAAATCAAAAAGCTTAACGACAGCGACGTAATTAGGGTTCTTTTTCAGTACGTTGGTCTTAGTCACGCTTCCCGTTATTCTCGGAATACGCGACATCTGCTGCGCGAAGCGTGAGTTCATATGCATAGAAAGTATTCTATACAGACGGGAGACACGGTCGAATACGTCCCTGTTCTTCTCGTCTATCTCGAGCGCTCCCTCGGAATCCTTGATATGCATAAACATATCCATATGCACAGTTTCCGTAGCGCTATACATATTGGAGCTTACCTTAAGCTTTGCCCCGAACTCATCGCCCATCGACTGAAACAGCGCGTCGTGGCGTATCTTTACGAACTGATAAGCGCGCTCAAGCGTTGTAAATACCAAACGGTTTTCATAGATACCTATAGTATCCTCACGGTATTTCTGCATCAAGCGCTCAGGACGCACCTCGTTGTTACGCTCGTCGTAATGCTCAACGAGAGCGGCGTGTGTAGCAAGATGTCTTACAACGTCGCTTCCCGCCTTTTTGGCGTTCGCAACGTTAACTATGACCTCATCCTCCTTGATGACGTTTCTCGGAGACGCCAATACGTTCTGAAAGCCCTCAAGGGCATTCTCCACGGCGTCGATCCATTCGGTATCCACGTATTTCTCAAGGCGGCGGTTGGAGAATTGAAACTCGTTTTCCGCTCTTGAAACAGACTCCATAAAGTACTCATAAAAGTCTGTGCTTCCAAGTGCTCTTATGACTCCGCTTACGTATTTTTGATATATGGGATCGATGACCTCGAGCTGCTGATTCGTAACGTCCGAATTCTGCTCTGTAGGCTTTGCGGAACGGCTTGCCATAACGTCTCCTCCTTTCTCACATGCTCCTCGTCAACACGGGACACGCATTCTTACGCTTTCAGGTCCTTACTGATTCTTCTTTAACAATTCAATGTATTCCTTACAGATAACCATAGTGTTCTTACCGAACGTACGGTCAAGAAACGAGCTGAGCTTTGTTAGCTCATCCTTCATAAAGCCAATGCTGAGTGACTCAAATTTTCTGAACACCTTCTTGGCGATAATGAAGTCTACCGCCTCTATCTCTGTTCCTCCGCAGGCTATAAAGCAGGAAACGAATTCTCCCACCTGCTTCATTACACGGTTACCGAAGGCAAGTCGGAAGTTCTTGATAACGTAAGCGTTCAAGACCTCCAGCTTTTCAAGCATATCCTGAGATATGGGGTATTTTTCCTTAGCGTCCGCGAACAGGCGATTTATATGATCCGTGGATACGCATACAGGCTCTTCAGGCTCACATTCAAAGCTCTCCGCTCTGCTATCAAGGTCTATCGGTATCGCGCGGTCGTATACCTTATCCGCGACGGCAAAGGTAGAGTCGTCGTTGTTGATAGTTCCGACAAACCATATGTTATTGGGGAAATGCACAGAGCCGCCCTCTATAAGACAGGGGTCATTATCCCATACCGCGGATACGATATCTATCTTCCACTCCTCCTGTCTCGGCATTTCCAATATAGAAAGCATCTCAGCGAAGTAGTACTCAACACGAGCAATGTTCATCTCATCGAGTATGACCATATGTGGATCGCGGTAGTAATTTCCTTCGTATATGGAACGAAGGAAGTCTGTCTCGGCGTACTTCTTTGTAAATTCATTGAAATAGCCGTAAAGCTCGGTCCTCTCACGCCACGACGGCTGGACCGACACCACTGTCGTATCCTTCCCTACGAATTTACCGAAGGCATACGGTAAGCTGGTCTTACCTGTACCCGAAATACCCTGAAGAATGATTATTCTCGCCGTACCCATAGAGGCTATAAAATATCTGATCGTCTCGATATTATAGTACAGCTTGAGCTGAGACGCCGAGTACGCGCGGAAGCGCTCGCAAAGCTCCTCAAGGGACACCTCGTTATCATACTCAGGAGCTTTATATTCGGTCTTATAGTAATTATCAACGCTCGTCAAGCGGAAGAAACGGCTATCGGCGGGGTCGACACAAGGACTGTCCACGGTATTTCTGTTCAGATTGAGCGCAAACGTATCATTCGCTTCCCCGTCTGTATCTGACTCTTCTCCAATATTCAGATGTGAGATATCTTCCGCGTCACCGCCAAGCTCGGATACGCGCATTCCAAGGAGCTTATCCTTTTCGTAGTTCGCGCGGATCAGGTCGCGCTGAAGCGAACGAACCTTTTTCAAGAGCTCGTCGTACTTCTTTGGCGACACGCCGAAGCGGAATACGCGCTTACACAAGCGGAAGAGCGCATAGACCGCGACAACGATGAGCGCTATCAGAACAAGGTTGACAAGTATGGTCAACGTCCATTCCCAGAAGGTGAATTCTTCACCGTACTGTCTGATGATCTCCACTCTGAACGCGAAATTGAACACGGAGAGCAGAAAATCAACGAGTGTCGCGAAGATCCTTCCTATATCCTGAAAAAAATACTCAAAAAAGTTATCAAACATAATCTTATCTGTAAAGTGCCTTTTTTACTTTTTTCGGCAACGCTTTATTCCGCGTCGCCCGTTGTAGCGTCGTCGCTCTGCTGAGTCTCGGCAGCGGCAGTATTCTCCGCGGAAGCCTCGCCCGCGGTATTCTCCTTAGCCATAGTTGCCAGCATCTCAGCTCGCAGCTGCGCCCTTATCTCTTCCTCAAGAGCGGCACGCTCCGCAGCTCTTCTCTCCTCAGCGTCGAGCTGTGCCTCTGCCGCGTCCGCCTCTTCTCTTTCCTTCTCGAACTTTATGCGATTCTTGACGTTCTGATACTCAAAGAGCACACGGAAGAACTGAACGAGATGGAAAATGAAGAACAGGAATACGGGAATAACGACAACGATAAAGAAGCCTGTTCCCGTCTGGAGATAGTCAAACACCTTTCCAACACCCGGAATACGGAACTGATACTTTCCGACCAGCTCCTTTTCGTGAACTGTCAGCGGGTCGACCGAGGTGTTAGCGTCACCCTTGGTCTCGAATATCAAGAATCCTCCGCCATCGTAAATATTCTCAATTCGGTGAGTATTAAGTACTCTTTCTCCCTGAATGACTGTCCAATAGGTGATGATGTCATCGGGTCGAAGATCAGCGGGATCAACAGCCGTAGCTATAGCCAGATCTCCGTCATTGATCGTAGGCTTCATAGACGGCGTCTGTATAGAAAGCAGGCGCAGTCCGAATATGCTGGGAACTCCATTGCCCGACGTGGTAACAAATGACACGTAGGTACAAATGACAGCAAAAATGATAGCGATGATCAATACTACGTTGATAATAGTATTGAGCACCTTGCCCACCTTCTTCTGAGGCTTAGCTTCATTTTCGTTTTGAGTGACCGCGGCTTCCTCGGTATTAGGCGTTTGGATATCTTCCATAAGGGCCTTTTTCTTTTTCATGTTTTCCTCCCACCGTCTTATGACGGTAATGTATTTTTATATCAAGCATTCGTCTGTACTACGAATGCAAAGCTTCAATTTTATCAGGGCTCATCAGTCTCCTTGGGGATCGGTACAAGTCCCGAGTCTCCTATGGGCTCGACGTTGAATTGCAGGTTTGCGATGATGCGGGCGTCTGATATGGCGTTGGTGCAGTCTATATCCTGCCCCTCAAGCCAGATGATAAGCTGTATTCTTACCACCTCGTTTTCTGCCATCTCGAACAGCTCCGTAGAGCCGTCAAACTCACCCATTCGGTGCACGAGCACGTCCCTTTGCACGGGATCGGTCTCTGACCAAGCAGAGGCGCTTTGCCTCAATATTTTTTCGCTTTCAACAAGCGTCGCGTCGCCGTCCTTACTCGGCGTATCTACGTATCCCATAGTACCGTCGTTATGCGTATCGGCGTTTGGCTCATAAATATAAAAATCCGCCGGACCTTCCTTAGGGGTATGATCCTCATTCAATCGGGTGATATTTATCCCGATACGGATCGCGTTTTCCGCGCCCTTGCCGCTATTATCGTGGAGAACAGTCTCCTCGTTCCAAGTCGGCTCACCCATCAGATAAGTACCCGATGCCGCTAAGCCTTCATTGATCGCAAGTGCGGGTGCAAGAGATACCTTTATTCCTGAGCCGGCGCGCGCATAGAATGTCGCTATGCAATAATAATTTTCTAATGTTGTATTGTTTGAATGACGGTCGTCCGTCAGTTTCTGCCATTGATCCTTTAATTTTCCGTCAATGGAATAAGTCGCTCCGTAAAAGCACCCGTCCTTCTGAGACCAGGTCGCGGGGCGTATTTTATAGTTTTCGGAAAACAGCTCCTCATAGCTTATCTGCTGTTTCCATTCACCCGATTCTGGGTCGGTCGTTATCTCCATACCCGGAAACGTATTTACAAAAATCGATAGATTACTGACACGGGGAGTAGCGGTCAATGAAAACCAAGCATATGTCGACACCGTAGTCAAGACCAAAAGGATCGCCACCATATAAGCGTAAAGCATCAATCTTCTCTTCTTACGTAAGTGATTTCCTTTATTTTCTCGTTTGGTCGTCACAGGCTCCTCCTTTCGTCCGTTTGGTTTGGTGGGGTTGCGATCAGCACCGATCTCTTTTTCCTCCCACGGGGGTATACCCCGTGGGAGCAAAATGCGCTAATTAGAAATCAACACTGTTTGTTTACTTAAATATCAGTTGTTACCATCATTAAGGTGGAGATCACCGTATTCCATAGGAACAAGATCTGCGCTGCTTGCGAACTGAAGGTTCATCTTACCTACAACAGAAGTGGTCTTTGTCGCGGAAACGTCATCGTTGCCGAGTGTCTCACCGTCGAGATATACGAGAGTAGACACCTTGACCTCCTGATTCTGAGCAAGAGCTGTGATAACAGCGTCGTCGCCCGTAAGAGCCTTGTTTACGCTGCCCGCAACAAAGCCTGCGGGAATAGCGTTAGCCGCGTCAGCGAAGCTTGCTACTACGTCAGCGGTAACGTCGGTTGTCATCGCGATATCAAAATAATAGATATAAATGGTAACATTGCTCTCGCTATCGGTAGTAGACTTT
>JAZSNX010000207.1:0-6318 GCA_045536665.1 Eubacteriales bacterium | reverse complement strand
TGTATCGCCATCTTGATGTCACACTCACGGCAGGTGGGCATAATAGCCTCAAGGAAATATTTGAGGTTTGCCCACAGCTTTTCGTGGTCAACTCCCTCGTAAGCCTTGAACAGCTCGTCAAGCTTCGCCATACGCTCAGGCTCCCAGCCGGGGAACGACATATTGTACCTCTCGGTAAAATCGAGAATGTACTTCGCCATAGCGTTGTAGTCGTCCTGTATCATATTCTTTTCATAGAAAAGCGCGGTCGAGCCATCACCGACAGGGTGAAAAAGATTACTTCTCGTCCAGTCGAATATAGGCATAAAGTTATAGCATATCACCTTAACTCCGAATTTCGAGAGGTTACGTATACATTGCTTGTAATTTTCGATATACATATCTCTCGTGGGCAGACCTATGTTTATGTCGTCGTGAACGTTGACCGACTCAACGACGTCCATATTGAAGCCGTATTCGTCAAGCTGTCTCTTGACCTCGGCTATCTCGTCTATCTCCCATATCTCGCCCGGCATCTTGTGGTGAAGCGCCCAAACGATACCGTCAACTCCGGGGATCTGCTTGATATCGGAAAGCTTTATTTTATCATTTCCCTCTCCGTACCAGCGAAAGCACATCTTCATTGGCATTTTGTATCCTCCTCTGTAATATTAAAGTCCAAAATATTTTTTCGCGTTACTGTAGCATATATCCTCAACAAGAGCGCCAAGAGCTTTCTCGTCGTCGGGATATTCGCCGTTCTCCACCCACTCACCTATGAGCGCGCAGAGTATGCGGCGGAAGTATTCGTGTCTCGTGTAACTCAAGAAGCTGCGGGAGTCGGTGAGCATACCGACGAAATTGCCCAGCAAGCTGAGGTTCGCGAGGCTTATGAGCTGCTCTCTCATTCCTGTCTTGTTGTCATTGAACCACCAAGCGCTTCCGTGCTGAAGCTTACCCGCTACCTCAGTGCCCTGAAAAGCGCCGATAAGCGTATCGATAAAGGCGTTGTCGGACGCGTCAAGGCTGTATATGATAGTTTTTGGCAGCTCTGCGCTCGTCTCAAGCCTGTCAAGCAGGCTCGCCAGCTTACGGCTTCCGTTGTCAGGGCCTATACAGTCAAAGCCCGCGTCAGCGCCAAGCGTGGCAAACGCCCTTGAATTGGGGTTTCTTATGCAGTTGTAGTGAAGCTGCATAACAAAGCCGAGCCTTACGTATTCCTTGGCGCAATGCGCGAGGAGCTCAGTCTTGAGCGCCTCCGCCTCGTCGGCGCTCACGCTCTCGCCTCTAAGGCCTCTCGTGATAAGCGCGTTTATGTTGTCCTCGCTGTCCTCGGCGTAAACCATACGGTCAAGTCCGTGGTCACTCGCGCGACAGCCGTTCTCCGCAAAATACTCGATACGGCGTGTAAGCGCTGTCTTAAGACTTTCAAGGTCGGTTATCTCTATGCCCGATACCTCTGACAATATCGCTATATACTCTTTCCAGCCCGCCTTGTCGATGTTGAACGCCTTGTCGGGACGGAAGGACGGAGCAACGACCGTATCGATAGTGGTGTCAGCGGCTATGAGCTTGTGATACTCAAGACTGTCTACGGGATCGTCAGTCGTGCCTATAAAGGCAACTCCGCTCTGCTTTATAATACCGCGGACGCTCATATTTTCATCCTTGAGCTTTTTTTCGCAAAGCTCCCAGACCTCCTTTGCCGTTTGTGCCGAAAGCGCTCCCTCAAAGCCGAAATAATTCTTAAGCTCAAGGTGACACCAATGGTACATTGGATTGCCTATCGCCTTCGGCATAAGAGTAGCAAACGCCAAAAACTTTTCATACGCCGGAGCGTCTCCCGTGATATAATACTCGTCCACTCCGTTAGAACGCATAAGTCTCCACTTGTAGTGGTCGCCCGCAAGCCACAGCTCGGTGATGTTTTCAAAGCGCTTGTCCTCGTATATCTCACGGGGACTTACGTGACAATGGTAATCGATTATCGGCTGCCCTTGCGCATATCCGAAATACAGCCTTCTTGCCGTTTCGGTATTCAAAAGAAAATCTTTATTCAAAAAGCTTGCCATAATACTTCCTCTCAACAGTCTTATAGTATTTTATATATATTATACATTCTTCAAAAGCACATTACAATTGCAAATCCAATCAATTTATATTGTATTTTCGTGCATATTTTTCTGCTCACGAGCCGCTTCTCGGTATTCCTTAGGCGTTTTGCCTGTATGCTTCTTGAAAAGCTTTGAAAAATACTGCACGTCCATAACTCCGCAATGAAGCGCGACGGTCTGCACTTGTAGGTGCGTTGTGCTGAGCAAATACTCGGCGTACCGCATACGCTTTTCTCTCGTATATTCCGAAATGGTCTTGCCCGTTTCCTTTTTGAAAAGCGCCGATAGATAAGCGTTGCTTATATTCTGCCGAGCCGCGAGTGAGCTCAGCGACAGGTCCGCGGACAGATCCCCCTCTATAAGCAGCATAGTCTTTTGTACAGGTGGAGAATACTTCTGCGTTGAGTGCTTGCGCACGAGCTTGCAGTACGAGCGAAACATCTCCCTCATCATAGCGGGCATTTCCGAGATAGAGTTCAACTGCTCTATCCTGATCGCAAAGTTCGAGGACATCTCGTCTATATGAACGGGATGGACTCCCCCCTGCTCTGCCGCCTTTCTCAAAAGTGTATTCATTATTATAGCATAGTTTTTGCAATTTCTCAATGGGTCTGACACACGTTTTTCAAACATTTTTTCCGAAAGCGCTCCCAACAGCAGCTTTTCCTTTTGAAGCTGACCGTGAGCCACAGCCTCGATAAGCTCATTCTCAAAGCTGTATCTTTTCTCCATCGCCTTTATATTGAGGAGAGAATCATCAACGCTATCGCTCGTATGAGGTGTGCCTATCGGCACAGATGTGTCGAAGGCGTTGACGTCGCATATAGAAAATGACGGCTCGTTCCATATATGCTCGCAAAAGGTATCGAGCATAACGAACAGCGGATCTCCCTCGGACAAGACGGGAATGCTTGAATACAGCTCCTCAAGATATCGCTGTGCCTTGGGCGGTATGCCAAGGCTCTCGCCAAGCTCAAGCAGCTCGCTCTGCGATATGTGACTCGCCAGATACGGCCCGACGAAGAGCAAGGACGCGTCAAGTCCTCTGTCTATCTGCAAATACACGTAACAAAGCTTTAATTCATCGGTAAATCTATATACCGTCTTTGGCTCAAGATTTCCTATATAGCTCTGCACGGACGGCTGCTTCTGAGGCATTCCGAGAACTATATCTCTTATTGTGGTATCGATAGCGTCGCTTAGCGGCTCGAGGGGAGAAACGACGGCGGAATGTACACGGCATTTTCCCAGAGTATCGCGCAATAGCCCAAGTTCAGTCTCGTAAAGCATAGCCGTTTCCTTTCCGCGCGTATCGCAAAATTCGCGATATTGCGCAATTTTTCCTAACCTCTTTTAATATTATAGCACGCTTTTTGTGTAATTGCAACAGTATTTTTTGTTGTTATATAAATAAAATACAAAAATACATAAAAAAATTACTCACGATATTTTGCGAAATGCTTTATACTAAAATAGTGAGCTTTTATTTATTAGTCAAAAATGGGATTTGACACTCTAAAAATCAACAGAAAGAGGAAAAAGCAACAATGAAAAAACAAAAGAAATTAGATGCCAAGGGCTACCGCAAGTTCGGCATACGCGACAAAATAGCTTATGCCGCAGGTGACCTCGGTTGTAACATGAGCTTTTCGCTCAAGGGAACGGTCCAGACCTTCTGGCTGGTCTTTATGATGATGGAAACAGGTCTTCTCTCCGCGCTTCTCCTTATCGTTCAGATCTGGGATGCTGTCAACGACCCGTTGATAGGTTCGTTGATCGACAATGATAAGAGAAAATACAAGATGGGCAAATTCAAGACCTACATCTTCATAGGTGCGTGCGGTCTTTTGGTTGGCGGCGCGGCAGTATTTCTTCCGTTCCCCAAAGCACCTGTCGTACTTAAGGCTGTATTGTTCATATTGGGCTACATTATCTGGGATGCTTTCTATACAATTGCTAACGTTCCCTATGGCTCTATGCTCTCTGTAGTAACAGATGACGTTGGAGAGAGAGCACAGCTGTCCACATGGAGATCTGTTGGCTCAATGGTCGGAAATATGCTCCCCAGCATGATACTTCCTATGCTCATCTGGAAAAAAATACCTTACGACGGAACTACAGATTTTCTCAATCAGATCGAAATTCCCGAGGGATCTGAGGAAATGTTCAGCCCCGACAAATTCCACACAAATCCTCTTACAGGCAAGGCATATGAAGTGGGTGAAGAGGTTTTGAGTCCTCTCACAGGTAAGCCTCTTGAGATACTCCTTGGTAACAGAGTGTTCTGGGCAGCTCTTATTATGGGCATTATCGGCTTCCTTTCGTTTATACTTATGCTCAAGCTCATAACCGTACGTGTTGACGAAAGCACTGTCAAGACAAACGAAGGCGGCGGAAAATTCAACGTTATCAAGTCATTCGGCAAATTTATGAAGAACCGTCCCGCAGTAGGCGCAACACTTGCCGCTATGGGTATGTTCCTTGGTATGAACGCGGCTACTACCGCAAATACCATTATGTTCGCAACCTATTTCAATATGGCATCAATGTCCGGTGTGGTTCAGATGGTCGGATTTTTGCCTATGTTCCTCTTTATGCCCTTTATCACAAAGATAGTTAAGAAATTCGGCAAAAAAGAGTCTTCTGTCGTCGGAACGATCGCATCTATCTTCGGCGCTGTAATAATGCTGATATTCCCGTTGATAAGCAACGTAAAGATCGCTCTCATAGTTTATCTCCTCGGTCTTGTTGTTTTCGGCGTAGGTATGGGCGTTTATACCTGTGTATCCTGGGCAATGATGGGTGATGCGATAGACTACAATGAGTGGAAATTCGGCACTCGCGAGGAAGGAACGGTTTACTCTATACACTCCTTCTTCCGTAAGCTCGCACAGGGCGTAGGTCCTTCTATCGTTCTTTTGATAATGGGCGCGCTCGGATACGTTTCAAAATACGGAACTATCGGTCAGAGCGTACAAACAGCTCATAATATGTGCTGGCTCGTTGCGGGACTCTATATGTTCAGCGCGGTTCTTCAGTTTATCGGTCTTGCCGTAATCTACAACCTCGACAAGAAGACGCTTGAAAAGATGAACACAGAGCTTGCGGCTCGCAAGGCTTCCGCAGAGGCAGACGCTAAATAAACAAATAATATAAAGACAGTTAAGGCGTCCGACAAAGCGTCGGACGCCATTTTAAAGCAAATTATCAAAGGAGAAATAAAACAATGAGAAACGTGTTAAATTTTAACGACAATTGGCTTTTTATCAAGAATACGACCGACATAAGCGCTCGTGAGGGCGAGACTGTAACGCTCCCCCACTCCTGGAACGCTATCGACGGTCAGGATGGCGGAAACGACTATTTCCGCGGCTCTTGCCTGTACGTAAAGTCTGTAAAGAAGGCAGACCTTCCCACAGCAGACCTTTACTATCTTAAGCTTCGCGGCGCTAACTCCTCCGCTGACGTTTACGTAAACGGCGAGAAGCTCGCTCACCACGACGGCGGTTATTCGACATGGAGAGTCAACGTCACCGATGCCCTCAAAGAGGACAACGACATCGCGGTCATCGTCGATAACTCCCCCAATGAAACAGTCTATCCCCAGATGGCTGACTTTACGTTCTACGGCGGTATCTACCGTGACGTAAATCTTATCTGCGTAAGCAGCTCCCACTTTGACCTTGATTACTACGGAGCTCCCGGAATTATGATAACCCCAACAGTCGAGGGAAAGGACGCGCGTGTTGAGGTCGAGGTATTCGTAAAGGACCTTCGCGAAGGTCAGAAGCTCGTTTACACGCTTTACGACAAGGACGAAAAGGAGCTTGACAAGATAGAGACGACCGAGTCAAAGGTAACCTTTGAAATAAAGAACGTTCACCTCTGGCACGGACGCCGTGACCCTTACCTCTACTGCTGTGAGGCAGAGATAGTTGAGGGCGACGACGTGCTTGATAACGTATGCTCACGCTTCGGTTGCCGTACCTTCAAGATAGACCCCGATAACGGCTTTATACTCAACGGTGAGGAATATCCCCTCAGAGGTGTTTCCCGCCATCAGGACAGATGGGGCGTTGGTAACGCTCTGCTTCCCGAGCATCACGTAGAGGACATCGACCTTATCTGTGAGGTGGGCGCTACGACTATCCGTCTCGCTCACTACCAGCACGATCAGTATTTCTACGACCTTTGTGACGAGCGCGGACTTGTAATTTGGGCTGAG
>JAZSNX010000226.1:0-9560 GCA_045536665.1 Eubacteriales bacterium | reverse complement strand
GTCCGCCTGTGAGTGTCTCGCTCTGAACGCGGCATAGTCCTCACGGCCGGAGAACAGGGGAGTCATACGGTTGGAGACGGTGACTGTGGACATACTCGCGATTATTTTTTCGCTTAGCGTGTCTATGTCCGTCGTCTTTCCTGCCTTCTCGGCGTATATCGCCGCGCCCAGAGCAACGGCGAAGCGTCCGTATTCGGGAAATACGGCGTTTTTGTCGGAAAGCCCGAGTGTCTCCTTGAAGCGCTCGCGAAGTCCGAGGCAATAGTGGAGAGGGCCTCCGAGAAAGAGTACCTTTCCCGTGATGCTTCTGCCCTGCGCGAGCCCAGCTATCGTTTGGTTTACCACCGCCTGATAGATGCTTGCCGCGATATCCTCTTTCTTTGCTCCCTGATTGAGAAGCGGCTGTATATCAGTCTTGGCGAACACACCGCAACGCGATGCTATGGGGTATATTCTCGTGTGTTCCAGACTGAGCTTGTCGAGCTCGTCGGCGCTGACATCAAGAAGCGTCGCCATCTGGTCGATAAACGCGCCTGTGCCTCCCGCGCACGTGCCGTTCATTCGCTCGTCCGTGCCGCCCTCAAAGAATATTATTTTCGCGTCCTCTCCGCCAAGCTCGATAACCGCGTTGGTGTCGGGCTCGAGCTTTTTGACTATCTCGCCCGTGGCAAAGACCTCTTGAACGAAGGGAATATCACAGCTCTCGGCAAGTCCGAGACCCGCCGAGCCAGAGAGGGCGACGTAAAAGCTCTTGCCCTCGAGAAGCGGACGCATCTCTACGAGCATATCAAGCGTTTTCTGACGCACCTGCGCCATATGGCGCTGATACTTCTCGTATATGACCTTACCGTCCTCGTACAGCACCGCCTTGACGGTCGTCGAGCCTATGTCTATTCCAAGAGAATATATCTTTTCCTTCATAAAATTTTTCCTTATCTTTTGTAGCCTTATTCGAGCTCAAACGCTCCCGTGTAAAGCTGATAGTATTTACCTTTTTCCTCAATAAGCTTATCGTGGCTGCCTCTCTCAATTATCCTTCCGTGCTCAAGCACCATAATAACGTCGGAGTTGCGAACAGTGGAGAGCCTATGAGCTATAACGAATACCGTTCTGCCCTTCATAAGAGCGTCCATACCCTTGGATACAAGAGCTTCCGTTCTCGTGTCTATCGACGAGGTCGCCTCGTCGAGTATCATAACAGGCGGGTCTGCCACCGCCGCGCGGGCAATGGAGAGAAGCTGTCTCTGACCTTAGGAGAGATTTGCTCCGTTTGAGGTGAGCATGGTGTCGTAACCCTCGGGGAGACGGGAGATAAAGTCGTGGGCATTAGCGAGCTTTGCCGCCGCTATGCAATCCTCGTCTGTCGCGTCGAGCTTGCCATAGCGAATGTTCTCCATAACAGTTCCCGTAAAGAGATTGGTGTCCTGAAGAACTATGCCGAGCGAGCGGCGAAGATCTGCCTTTTTTATCTTATTGATATTTATTCCGTCGTAGCGTATCTTACCGTCGTCTATATCGTAGAAGCGGTTGATAAGATTTGTTATGGTGGTCTTGCCCGCGCCCGTAGCGCCTACGAACGCTACCTTTTGACCGGGATTTGCGTAAAGCGTGATGTCGTTGAGCACCATCTTTTCGGGCACGTAGCCGAAGTCCATATTCTCAATACGAACGTCACCCATAAGACGTGTGTACGTGGTCGTTCCGTCCTCGTGGGGGTGCTTCCACGCCCACATTCCCGTTCTTTGGTCGCATTCGACTATCTCGCCGTCGATCTCCTTCGCGTTTACGAGAGTGACGTAGCCGTTGTCGACCTCGCCCTCCTCGTCAAGCAGCTCGAATATACGGCGAGCGCCCGCCATAGCCATAACTATCGCGTTCATCTGCTGGGAGAGCTGGCTTACGTTGTTTGTGAACTGTCTTGTCATATTGAGGAAGGGGACTACAACGGCAATTCCCATAAGCTGACCGGAGATGGAAACGTTTGGCACGTTACCGATTATGAGCAGACCGCCGACAAAGGCGACGAAAACGTAAAGAATGTTTCCGATATTGCCCATAATAGGCATAAGGATGTTGGCGAAACGGTTTGCCTTGGTAGCGTCGGAGCAAAGCTTGTTGTTGACCTTGTCGAAGTCCTCGATGCTCGATTGCTCGTGATTGAATACCTTGACTACCTTCTGTCCGTTCATCATCTCCTCGGTAAAGCCCTCGGTAGTGGCTATGGACTTCTGCATCTTTATAAAGTACTTAGCGCTGTTACCGCCGATCTTCTTGGTGACGAGCACCATAGCCACCGTCGCGACGGCGACAACGATAGCCATCCACGCGCTCAGATAGAGCATATAGAAGATGAGGAAGGAGAGTATAAGACCCGAGGTGACTATCTGAGGAAGCGTCCTCGATATCAGCTCTCTGAGGGTGTCGATGTCGTTGGTGTAGTACGACATTATGTCTCCGTGAGGATGCGTGTCGAAATACTTGAGCGGCAGGCTCTGCATCTTCTCGAACATACGCTTGCGGAGCTTGTTCATAAAGCCCTGTGTGACAATCGCCATATTTCTCGTGTGAAGGAACGACGCCACCCAGCCCATAGCGTATACGCAGAGCATTATGCCGATGGCGATAAATATTTTCGCGCTTATAGCATCCCAGCCGCTGACAAGTCCCTCGTTTATGATATTTATGAAGATATTCATAAACAGGCTTGCGATGGTGGAGGCTATGGAGGTCAGAAGGATGCAGATGAGCACGAGTATCAGCTGCTTTTTGTAGTCGGAGAACAGCATTTTAAGGAGTCGGGGTATCGCGCCCTTCGCTTGCTTTTTGATATTCGGTTGCTTATTCATTCCTCATCACCCCCCTTTACCTGAGATTCGTATACTTCCTTGTATATGGGGCTTATGCGGAGCAACTCCTCGTGGTTGCCGATAGCCTCGATCTGACCGTTATTCATAACTACTATCTTGTCAGCGTGCTCGACCGAGGATATTCTTTGAGCTATGATGATCTTAGTGGTGTTGGGTATCTCCTCAGCGAACGCGCGGCGTATGAGCGCGTCAGTCTTCGTGTCGACGGCGCTGGTCGAGTCGTCGAGTATAAGTATCTTAGGCTTCTTGAGCAGCGCTCTGGCTATGCAAAGCCTCTGCTTTTGTCCGCCCGATACGTTCGTACCGCCACGCTCGATGTGTGTGTCGTACTTATCGGGGAAGCTCTGTATAAATTCGTCTGCCTGAGCGAGACGGCATATTCTCTCTATCTCCTCGTCAGTAGCGTTGGGGTCGCCCCAGCGCAAATTTTCCTTTATAGTTCCCGAGAACAGCACGTTCTTCTGAAGAACTACGGATACCTCGTCGCGAAGTGTCTCGATGTCGTAATCTCTTACGTCAACGCCGCCTACCATAACAGAGCCCTCACTTGTGTCGTAAAGACGGGAAATGAGCTGTATGAGCGAGGTCTTTCCGCTACCCGTTCCACCGATAACGCCGACCGTCTCACCTGAGGCTATGAAAAGATTGATATCCGAAAGCGCCGCCTTGCTTGCCTTCTTTGAGTAGCTGAAGCTTACGTTGTTGAATATAACGCTTCCGTCCTTGACCTCTGTTACGGGGTTTTCGGGATTTGTTATCGAGCTGTTTTCGTTCAGCACCTCAACGATACGGTTTGCCGAGGCAAAGGACATCGACACCATAACGATTATCATAGATACCATCATAAGGCTCATAAGTATCTGCGCTCCGTAGGTAAGGAGAGAGGAGAGCTCACCGACGGTAAGCTCGGTAGCTCCCGACTTAACTATGAGCATAGAGCCAAAGAGCGATATCATTATCATATTGAAGTTAAAGCAGAACTGCATAAGAGGGCTGTTGAGCGCGAGTATCTTTTCAGCTCTTGTAAAGTCTCCGCACACCTCGTCGGACGCCTTGCCGAACTTCTTTGCCTCAAAGCTCTCTCTTACGTATGCCTTTACGACTCTCATTCCAGAGACGTTCTCCTGAACGGAGTTGTTGAGGTTATCGTACTTCTTGAAAACCGATTTGAAGATGGGGTGAGCCCTTGTGATGATGAGGGTAAGACCGATGGCGAGCACGGGAATGATGATAGCGAAGGAGACCGATGTCTTGGGGCTTGTCACCATTGCCATAACGAACGCGAAAATTAGCATAAGGGGGCATCTGACAGCCGTTCTTATTATCATCATATATGACATCTGAACGTTGGAGACGTCGGTGGTCAGTCTTGTGACCAGACCCGACGTGGAGAACTTATCGATATTGGAGAACGAAAAGCCCTGAACGGCAGAGAACAGGTCGTGGCGGAGATTTTTCGCGAATCCGCAGGACGCCGTTGCGGCAAAGTGACCCGCGAGCGCGCCGCAGCAGAGAGATATCACGGCGAGAAGCGCGAGCAGCAGACCGAATTTGACGATCGTTCCCATATCACAGCCGTCTTGTATATTGTTGACGAGCTTTGCCGTCAGAAAGGGGATAGTACATTCAACGGCGACCTCAGCCGCTATGAATATAGGCGCGAGAATGGAGCTTCGTTTATACTCACGAACGCTCCGAAGCAGTGTTTTTAACATATAAGACCTCGAAATACAATATTAGCTACATTAAGTATAATACCATTTAGTTACTCAATTACTCATTCTTTGTAAATTATGTTTGAATATAAAATTGACTTTTTGAAAAAATTGCGCTGTTTTTTGGTAATATGCGCGCTTCGAGGGGGAACAATAAGCAAAAAACGGGAGGACAGGGAGAATTGAGGATACTTTTGCTGAGCGCCGGAATGGACATAGGGGGAGCGGAGACGCACGTGCTCGAGCTTGCGCGCTCTCTTAGCATAAGGGGACATAGCGTGACCGTCGCCTCATCGGGCGGCAGACTTGCGCAAAGACTTTCCGACAGTGGCGTCGGTCACGTCACTCTTCCGCTCTCCCGTCGCTCTCTGCCGTCTCTTCTGAGGGCGAGGCTGGGGCTTTGGAGGCTCGTGAAAAAAGGCAATTTTGATATAGTACACGCTCACTCGCGCCTGTCCGCGTTCTTAGCGAGCGGCATCTGCCGCTCGGTGGGCGCAAGACTTGTCACCACGGCGCACGCGCGCTACCGTGAGAGTGGGTATTTGGATAGGCTCTCAAGATGGGGGAGCGGAGCTATTGCCGTGAGCTACGACCTCTACAAATACCTGCTTACGAGAAAAAGCGCCGTTCCGCTTGAGCGTATCGCCGTGATACCAAACGGCATCGATACCGAGCGCTTTGCGCCGACAGAGAAAGACGGCAAGGCGCTCACGGTGGCGTTTCTCTCAAGGCTTGACGACGACTGCTCAAGGGGGGCTTTCTCGCTCTGCCGCATAGCCGAGAGACTTGCCGCGGAATACGGCGAGATACAGATCAGGATAGGTGGCGGAGGAAGCCGATACGCGGAGCTCAAAAAGCTTGCGGAGCAAGTAAATACGCGCCTTGAGCGGTGTTTTATCGTAGCCGAGGGGAATATAGACGACACGGCGGATTTCCTCAGTGACGCCGACGTTTTCGTGGGCGTCTCCCGTGCCGCGCTTGAGGCGATGTCGTGCGGAGTGCCGGTCGTACTCGCGGGGGACGAAGGCTTTTTAGGCGTGCTGGATACGCGCGCTCTCCCGCTTGCCGAGAGCACGAATTTTTGCGCGCGAGGCTCTGCCGCTGTCAGCGACGAGCGTCTTTTTTTAGCGTTGCGCGCCCTTTTGGATAAGTCAGCGGGGGAAAGGGCGAGCTTGGGCAGGGAGCTTAGAGAGTACGTCAAAGAGCGTCATTCAGTCTCTCTTATGGCGGAGCAGACCGAGCGCTTTTATTTGAGCGTGGCGAGACCCGATGAGCGACAGGGCGGAGTGCTGTTATGCGGATATTACGGCTTTGGCAATATGGGAGATGACCTTTTGCTGCTCGGCGCGGTAAGGCGAACGAGAGAAAAGTATGGCAATATAGCGTTACGCGCTTTGACGGAGAACGGCAAGCGTGACAGCGACCGCTTTTGCGTAAGCTGTGCTTCGAGGAAGAATATATTTACTCTCATAAGACGGATAAAAAAGGCGGATACGGTGGTGTTCGGCGGCGGAACTCTTTTGCAGAACGACACCTCACGCCGCTCACTCTTTTACTATCTTTTTGTTTTGAGGCTTGCGCAGATGATGGGTAAGCGAGCGGAGCTGTGGGGTAACGGAATAGGCGAAATAAAAGGACGGCTTTGCCGTCGGCTTACGGCACGCGCGCTTGCGTCCTGCGGTCGCGTGGGAGTGCGGGACAGGGTGTCTTTCACGCGAGCGGCAGGGCTTCTTTGCGAGTACGGATATCAAGCGGCGAATATTGAGCTTGAGCGTGACCTCGCGGCAGGCTATCTTATCGACAACGCCGCGATTTGCGAGGCGCTCCTTGAAGACCTCGGCATAGGGGAGAGGGATAGGATAGCTGTGGCGGTAGTAAAGGGCGCGGAGGATAGAGAAGCGCTTGAGAGGTTTGCCTTGAGGCTTGGAGCGTCGGGAATGACGGTCGTGGTGGCGGTAATGTACCCAAGTCAGGATATGAAGGCGAGCGAGTGGCTTTGCCGTCGGAGCTTGGGGATATTTGCCTATCCTCTTTCCCCGACGGGGCTTTTTTCGCTCATAAAGCGAGCGCGTGTCGTCTGCTCTATGCGCTACCACGCCCTCGTGTTAGCGGCAGACGCGGGCACACCCTTTATCGGCTTTGGAAACGAAGAAAAAATAAAAACCTTTTGCAAAGAAAACGGCGGAGCGTATTTCGAGGATATCGATTTGAATATCAGCGGATAAATTGGGATTGGCAGTGCTTTTTATCTTTTCTCAAAGCTATTGACTTTTGCCGATATTAAAGGTATAATATACTATGTATATTTGCGGTTGCTCAAAAAATGAGGTGAGATATATGAAACGTAATCTTTTAAAGGAAATCGAAGAGAGAATGCACGGCTTTTCAAAGGGGCAGAAGCTTATCTCGAGCTATATACTTGAAAACTACGACAAGGCGGCTTATATGACAGCCGCAAAGCTCGGCGCTATCGTCAAGGTCTCCGAGTCCACTGTCGTGCGCTTCGCCATTGAGCTTGGCTTTGAGGGATATCCCGAATTCCAGCACTCTCTTCAGGAGATAGTGCGCACAAAGCTGACGTCCTTCCAGCGTATCGAGGTGACAAACAACCTCATAGGCGACGGAGACGTGCTTACCAAGGTGCTTAATTCCGATCAGGACAAGATCAAGCGCACGCTTGAGGAAATAGACAGAGTGGCGTTTGAGAACGCCGTTGAGAGACTTGTCGGGGCTGACAACATATACGTCCTCGGCATGCGCTCCTCGGCAACTCTCGCAAGCTTCTTCGCGCACAATCTGGGTATGATATTCGATAGAGTGAAGCTTGTTCAGACGGGCTCGGGCAGCGAGATGTTTGAGCAGATAATGAACATAGGCGAGGGTGACGTTATGATAGCCATAAGCTTCCCGCGCTACTCAAAGAAGCTCATAAACGCAGTCAATTACGCAAAGCATAGAGGTGCGAATATAATCGCGATAACCGATAGCACGATGTCTCCCATCGCTCCTCAGGCAAGTCAGTTGCTTTTGGCAAGGAGCGATATGGCGTCGTTCGTCGACTCACTCGTAGCGCCTCTGAGTATTATAAACGCCATGATCGTCGCGGTCTCCCGCGCAAAGCAGGACGAGCTTACCGAGAGACTTCGCAAGCTTGAGGATATCTGGGACGAATACGACGTTTACGACAAAAATCAGGGTTGAGTATGGCAGAGCTTGACTTAAAGGCGCGAGTTGCCGTTATAGGCGGCGGAGCGGCGGGAATGATGGCGGCGATAAGCGCCGCGCAGATGGGCGCGGACGTCATACTGCTCGAGAGAAACGCGCAATGCGGAAAAAAGCTTCGGATAACGGGCAAGGGACGTTGCAACGTCACTAACGATTGCGACGTGCGCGAGTTTTTACAGCACGTGCCCACAAACCCCCGTTTTCTTTACAGCGCGCTCAATAGGTTTTCGACTGAGGACACAAAGGCATTCTTTGAGGACGCGGGCGTTCCGCTCAAGGTAGAGCGCGGCAGACGTGTGTTTCCTGTATCGGACAAGGCGGAGGACATAGTATCCGCTATGTATAAAAAAGTACGCTCTTTGGGCGTGCGAGTGATACACGCAAGGGTACAGAGCCTTATTATAGAGGACGGAGCGGTACTTGGAGCTGTCGCGGACGGAGAACGCGTTGACGCGGACGCGGTGATAATCGCCACGGGCGGAAGGTCATATCCGGGAACGGGCTCTGACGGCGACGGATACGCGCTTGCGCAGTCGTCAGGACACACGGTGACTCCGCTTATCCCATCGCTCGTTCCGCTTACGTCGAAGAGCAGGATATGCCCCTCGCTTCAAGGACTGTCGCTCAAAAACGTAGCGCTTAAGATAACCGACACGCAGTCGGGCAAGGTAGCCTACGAGGATTTCGGCGAGATGATGTTCACGCATTTTGGTATGACAGGTCCTATGATACTGTCCGCGTCGGCGCACCTTGTAGGTATGACCTCGGGCAAATACGAGGCGCATATAGACCTCAAGCCCGCGCTTGACGAAAAGGCGCTTGACTCGCGTCTGCTTTCCGATTTTTCTAAGTATTCCAATAAAGATTTCATAAATGCCCTTGGAGACCTGCTCCCAACAAAGCTCATACCCGTGGTGGTGGGGCTTTCGGGAATAGACGGTCGAAAAAAGGTAAACGCTATAACGAGAGAGGAAAGAACAGCTCTCCGCTCGGTGATAAAGGATCTTCGCATAAGGATAGACGGCTTTCGCCCCATAGCTGAGGCGATAATCACCAAGGGGGGTGTCTCTGTTGGCGAGATAGACCCGAGGACGATGGCGTCAAAGCTGTGCCGCGGCTTGTATTTTTGCGGAGAAGTGATCGATGTTGACGCCTACACGGGCGGCTATAATTTGCAGATAGCGTTCTCCACAGGCGTCCTCGCAGGCGAGAGCGCAGCCATATTCGCGCAGTGTAACGAGTAGTTTTGCGGTAAATTAGGATTTATCGGTGAGATGGATCTAATAAGTCGTAGGGGCGATTTATGAATCGCCCGCCGTATGACACCGTAATTATCCAAACGGGCGATTGGTGAATCGCCCCTACGAAATTGTAATTTAAACACACCGACAAATCCCAATTTATTTGACACCTAAAAAAGAATTTCCAACAAAAAGGAGAAATATATGATACAGATAGCAATTGACGGGCCCGGCGGAGCGGGCAAGAGCACGGTAGCAAAGGCGGTAGCCGCAAAGCTCGGTATCGTTTACGTTGACACGGGAGCTCTTTACAGAACTGTGGGCTACTACGTAAGACAGAAGAACGTATCGCCCGATGACAGAGAGGGAGTTGCCGCGCTGCTTGGCGAGATAACCATAGAGATAAAGTATGCCGACGGCGCTCAGCACGTATATCTTAACGGAGAGGACCTCGGCGACAGGATACGCACGCCCGAGATGTCCATGTATGCCTCTAAGGTGTCGGCGATACC
>JAZSNX010000007.1:0-3507 GCA_045536665.1 Eubacteriales bacterium | reverse complement strand
CAAATGATCAACTCCTTGGCTCACAGAACGACATGGCTACGATCCGACTTAAACGGATAGATGAGCCAATATATAAACAGCAGATTTTCGGGATTTGAGGCATATACCCCCGGTGAGCAGCCTACGGATATGCAATACGTAAAGCTCAATACCAACGAGTCGCCGTATCCGCCTTCAAGCGGCGTTATAGAGGCGGTAAGCTCTATCGAGGTGTCAAGACTCAATCTCTATCCCGATCCTACCTGTAAGGCGCTTAAGGACGCGATAGCGTCGCTTTACGGAGTCAAAAGAGAAAACGTGTTCGTGTCAAACGGCTCGGATGATATTCTGAATTTCTTCTTTATGGCGTTTTGCGATGAGTGTGAGCATCCCGTAAAATTTCCGTCGATATCATACGGCTTTTACCGTGTATATGCGGAGCTTTACGGCGTTGACTATACGACCGTACCGCTGAATGACGATTTCAGCATAGATATTTCGGATTATATGAGCAACGACGCAAATGTAGTTATAGCAAATCCCAATGCCCCTACGGGTATCGCGTTATCTCTTGCTGAGGTGGAAGCTATCGTTACAGCCAATCCCGACAGAGTTGTGCTTATAGACGAGGCTTACGTTGATTTCGGAGCAGAGAGCGCTGTGTCGCTTACCTGTAAGTATAAAAATCTTATCGTCGTTTGTACCTATTCAAAATCACGCTCAATGGCAGGCGCAAGACTTGGATTTGCGATAGCCGATGAGCAATTGATCGCTGATCTTGAAAAGATAAAATATTCAACAAACCCCTATAACATAAATCGCCTTACTATGGTTGCGGGAATTGCGGCTATAAAGGATAACGAATATTACGTAGAAAACTGTAAGAAAGTAGTCGAGGCTCGCGAATATACCTCGAAAAAGCTTGTGCAAATGGGCTTTGAGGTAACCCCCTCCAAGGCAAACTTCATATTTGCCAAGAACCGTGATATTGACGGCAAGGAGCTTTATATGGAGCTTAAGAAGCGCGGAATACTGATAAGACACTTTGATACCCCCGCAATATGCGAATATAACAGAATAACCGTTGGAAGCCGCGAGCAGATGGACAAGCTTCTTGTAACGGTAGAAGAGATCCTTAAGGACAAAGGAGATAAATAATGAGAAATAAGTACATTGAAAGAAAGACCGCTGAGACCGATATCAAGCTGAAGCTTGAGCTTGACGGCAACGGAAGATCGAGTATAAACACAGGCTGTGGCTTTATGGATCATATGCTCACATTGTTTGCGTCGCACGGTTGCTTCGACCTTGACGTTAAGTGTGTTGGCGACACAAACGTTGATTATCACCATAGCGTTGAGGACATCGGTATTTGCTTGGGTCTCGCTTTTCGTGAGGCAATAGGCGACTGCAAGGGCATATTCCGCTACGGAAGTATGATACTTCCTATGGACGAGGCACTTGTTTTGTGCGCTGTTGACGTTTCGGGACGTGATTTCCTTGCTTATGACCTAAAGATACCCACCGAAAAGGTTGGAGATTTTGATACCGAGCTTGTCGAGGAGTTTATGATAGCGTTCGTAAGAAACGCGGGAATAACTCTGCACGTAAAACAGCTTGCGGGTACAAACTCGCACCATATCATTGAGGGAGCGTTCAAGTCACTCGCGAGAGCGCTCAGAGCGGCAGTAGCGATTGACGAAAAGAGAGCGGGGGAGATACCCTCAACAAAGGGAAAGCTCGTATGATAGCGATAATTGATTACGGAATAGGAAATCTTTTTTCGCTTAAGAGCTCGTTCTCAAAAATCGGAGAACAGGCGGTGGTTACCTCGGATAAGGATATTATAACCGCGGCTGACAGAATAATTCTGCCGGGTGTAGGTGCGTTTGAGGATGCCGCGAGAAAGCTATGCGATAGCGGACTTGATAAGGTGGTGCTTGAAGAGGTTGAGAGTGGCAAGCCGCTTATGGGAATTTGCCTTGGTATGCAGATGCTCTTTGAACGTAGCTATGAGTACGGTGTCCACGAGGGACTTGGACTTATCAAGGGTGAGATAAAGCCGCTTCGTGCTGATATACCAAGCGAGCTTAAAATACCGCATATGGGTTGGAATAAGCTCGATTTCGTTGGAGAAAAGGATGAGATATTTAAGTATCTCGGTGACAACGATTTTGTGTATTTTGTTCATTCCTACTATGGCGTAGACTGTGACGGCGCTTTGATAGCTACGTCCGACTACGGAAAGCCCATTACGGCGGCTGTGCGTTCGGGCAACGTATGGGGCTGTCAGTTTCATCCCGAGAAGAGTGGAAAAGTCGGACTTTCCATACTCAAGGCGTTTTGCGAGATCTAACGGAGGTTTTTTATGAACATAATACCCGCGATTGATTTAATAGGCGGAAAAGCGGTTCGTCTTGTTAAGGGTGACTATGATAAGGTCACGGTCTACAACGACGATCCCGTGTCGGTAGCTAAAGATTTTGAGAAAGCAGGAGCAAAGTATTTGCACGTCGTTGATCTTGACGGAGCAAAAGACGGAACTTGCGCGAATTTTGAAACTATAAAAAGAATAACAGAGAGTACTTCATTATCGGTTGAGGTCGGTGGCGGAATACGCACGATAGAACGAGTAAAGAGCTACATTGATATCGGTGTTGACCGTGTTATAATCGGTACAGCCGCTGTTACCGATCCTGATTTCCTTAGTGAAGCGGTTATGGCATATGGTGACAAAATAGTAGTTGGTGTTGATATAAAAGACGGCTACGTAGCGATAAAGGGGTGGCTTGAGACCTCCGCGCTTTCTTGCTTTGACTTTTGCCGCAAGCTTGAGGTTCTTGGTGTTGACACCATTATTTGCACTGACATCTCCAAGGACGGAATGATGTCGGGAACAAACAGAGAGCTTTACCGTGAGCTTTATGATAAATTCAAAATGAATATAATAGCCTCGGGTGGAGTTTCCACGATTGACGACGTAAGCGCGCTTACTAAAATGAACATCTTCGGAGCAATAGTCGGTAAGGCACTCTATACGGGCGCTATCGATCTTGCAGAGGCAATAAGCGTATCGGAGGGGAACTGACGTGGTAGCAAAAAGAATAATTCCTTGCCTTGACGTAAAAAACGGAAGAGTCGTAAAGGGTGTAAATTTCCTTGGACTTGCCGACGTGTCGTCTCCCGTAAGCCTTGCCGAGTTTTATAGCGAATGTGGAGCGGACGAGCTTGTGTTCTATGACATAACCGCTTCCTTTGAAGGCAGAGCGCTGTTTACCGATATACTTAAGGAGACAGCGAGTAAGGTGTTTATTCCGCTTACGGTTGGCGGCGGTATCAATACCATAGACGATTTTGACAGAGTACTTAAGTGCGGCGCTGATAAGGTCAGCGTAAACTCAGGCGCGATCAGAAATCCCGCGCTCGTTGAGGAAGCCGCCAAAAAATACGGCGACCAATGTGTGGTGCTGTCTGTCGATATAAAACGAGTTGACGGTGTGTTCCGTGTATTTGCCAAGGGCGGCAGAG
>JAZSNX010000109.1:0-4316 GCA_045536665.1 Eubacteriales bacterium | reverse complement strand
ATCCCCAGATGAACGATTTTATATCGCTGAAAGACTATATATTTACGTGGCAGAATGACCAAAGATGCCTGCTATTGCGCTTTGTCAACAGCTTCGATCAGGAGATAAACGAGCTTGCGTTTACCCTCACTCAGCTTGACGTCCACGGCAGAGTGATAAATAGCGCGACCATCACCCACAAGGACCTGAGTATTTTGCCGGGGGCGCAGTACACGCCGAATAGGGCAGTGCTCGTTGAGGACACCTGCGCCGACTTCAAGATATCCATAGATAAGGTGCGCTCGGGGGAGTATACCTACCGTGTAGTGGACAGACAGCTTGTGGCGTATTACCCACACCCAGAGCGAAAGCTGCTTGACGAGGGAACGGCGGTTGAGAGCGAGGAGAAGAAAATATACGGCTTTAGCGAGCAAAGAAGAACTATCGGACATCCAAAGCTCGCGTATCTCGTCGCCATTCTTTCGCTGTGCCTTGTGATATTGCTCAACGCGGTATACGTCCTTGACCACTATATCGGTATTGCCGATATGATAGGGGATATATTCTCTATGGTGGGCGATCTATTCACTATGCTAAAGTACATCTGGTAATATACGTTTCGGAGATCAGGATATGCTTAAATATAAACACATAATTGAACAGCTTTCAGATATGGACAAGGTCCGTATATTGAGCGACGTTCGAGAGCTGAGCGAGGCAAAATACGCGCTTCTCGGTATACCGCCGATCAAGGCAGCGAGCTTTGACGGCTACTGCGACCGACTTTATCCGTCTACGGCGGCGCTTATGAATAGCTGGGACATCTCTCTTATGAGGGAGGTGGCGGCGGAAGTCGCGGGAAGGATGCGTGACGACGGAGTCAGTATAGCGGAGCTCAGAGGACCAAAGCCTAAGATAGACCCATTTGGCGCGGAGATATCGGAGGACCCGTATCTCGCGTCTGTCGCGTGCTCGAATATGGCGAAGGCTGTATACGACAGCGGAGCGAACGTCTCTTTTGGCGATTACGGGATAAGCGACTCGGATATCAAATGGCTGGATACCGAGGTGAATGAAAGATTTATAAGTGAATATATTACGGGGCCGTTTAGCGCCTGCGGCGAGAGCGCTAAGATATGCGCGCTTGAGACGAGGCGCGACGTATCCGCGGACGGCTACCAAAAAATAAATTCAACGCTTGCCAAAATGGCAGAGAGAGTTTGCGAGGGCGCAAGTGCCGTGCTAAGAGAGGTGTCTGTCCAAAATACGGTAAAATATCTGCAAAACGGCGCTGTATTCTATAAGGGCTCGGCGATAGCTATCGAGTCGGCGCTTCACAGATACAATAATCTCTACAATGCTATACAGCACGGTACGTCCACCGAGGACGAGCTCGACGTTGAGGTGGCGAGCGGAAGGGCGATATCACCCCAAACGCTCGACGAGGCTATGGACAGATTGCTTGAGCTTGCCTTCTCGCTAAGAATAGAAAACAGGCCCGCGCCCACTTCGCGCGACGCGTCTCTCGAGTTGCGCGCGGCGCAGGAATCAATAGTCCTGCTGAAGAATACGGGCGCAAGGCTTCCGCTTAAGAAAAAGGATCATAAGGTGGCGCTCATCGGAGACCTGATAATGGGAGAGGGTGAGCGTTGGGAAGACTACGCTCAGATACTTACGGACGTCGGTATGACCTTCGTCGGTACGCGCAGAGGCTACGATATAGCAAAGGAGAGAAGCGACTCTCTTGCTGAAGATGCGGTGAGCCTCGCTAAGAACGCGGATATAGCGATAGTATTCCTCGGTCTCGGAGAACAAAGAGAGCGCTTCGCGACACGCTCGAGAAAGATATCGTTGCCCGCGAATCAGCAGCACCTTTTGCGCAGCCTTGAGCAATGCGCGTCAAAGGTGATAGCCGTTGTAAGCGGAGATATGATACCCGACGCGGTATACTACGATAGCTGTGCTGCGCTTTTGTATTCTCCGATCAATACGGCACAGAGCGCGCAGGCGCTCGTCAACGTGATAATGGGCGAGTTCTCGCCATCGGGCAGACTCGCGAGCACCGTGTATTTTGACTCGGACGAGCTGTACAGGCAAAGACGTGAGCTGGTCAGCGGAGAAAAGATAAAGACGGGACCGTTCTTCGGATACAGACATTACGATGCTTACCGAACAAACGTGGGCTACGAATTCGGCTACGGACTCAGCTTTACGCGCTTTGACTATTCATCTCTCAAGGTTGACGGTACGACGGCAAGGCTTACCGTGAAGAATACGGGAAGCGTAGCGGGAGTAGAGACGGTGCAGGTCTACGTTGGTTTGAATGGCTCAAGCGTCATTCGTCCCAAAAAGGAGCTTATGGGCTTTGCGAGAGTCAGCCTTGCGGCGGGAGAGTCGAAGACGGTGGCGATACCGTTCGATATCCCCTATGTGTACGACGAAAAGAGAGGCGGAGCGTACGTTGAAAAGGGAAGCTATACAGTTTACGTCGGAGCATCCGTTACCGATATAAGGCTGAGCGACACGCTTACGCTCGGCGGAGCGGAGCTGGAGAGCGACGGAGAGCTGATGTCCGACTACGTACAAACGCAGACCAATATTTTGTCCGATAAATACAAATTGGAGGAAGAATTCACTGTTATGAGAAGAAAATCGGTGTTTAATTTTATTGCGGGAGGATTGTCGCTCACGTTTGCGGCGGCGCTCAAGATATATTGTACGCTTTCGGGTCTTGAGGCTATCTTTTTCGACCTGCTCGCGATAGCGATAGGAATAGTGGGAATAGTCTTCCTCGTCATTGAGGCGGTGTACCGCAATAAGGAATATAAAGAGGACAAGGCAAAGCTTGACGAGCTCAACCGTGAGCTGTTCAAGGAAGCCGAGGAGATACCCGTCTATGCCGCGGATATGATGTTCACCAAGGAGTTTGATATTTCCTCAGAGGAGACGGCAGCGGTGTCCGATGTGGCACTGGGAGATAACGAGGACAATCAATACCACCTCTATATAGACAGCGAGCAGAGCTTTGAGAACGCTGCGCGTGAATTTGAGCTGCTTGCTGCGGAAAAAGGCTTTAAGTTCAGCGCGGAAACGGTGAGAGAGCTGTTTTCGGCGATAGCCGCGTCGCGCCTGCTGCTCGTAAGAGGTCTTAGCGAGAGTGAGTTCAAGGATCTTCTGATGCTTCTCGGCGGATACTTCGAGACGGCATCGCATATCGATATCGCTGACGATAGATACGTTAACTACGATAATGTTCTCTTTAAGAGAGACGAGGGCGGAAGAAGAGTCAAGACAGGGCTGTGCCTCGCCTTGGATTCTGCCCGCAATACCCCGCAGAGCATACATTTCGCGGGACTCTTTGGCGTTGACCCCGAAGCCTTCAATACCTACTTTGAGCCCTTCGTAAGCTTTGCTAAGAACCCCTTGGGCGCTTCTAATATATCAACGCTCAATGAGAACTTCACCGAGACCACCTACCATATTCCGCAAAACCTCTGGTTTGTCGTTAGTATCGCGGACGGTAAGGGTATAGACACACTCTCTCAGTCGGTGCTTGAGGTAGCTACGCTGAGCAGTGTCAGTATTCTGCCCTGTGAGAGCGCGCCTCACCGTGACAGCATAAGAAGATTCAGCTATTATCAGCTTGACTATCTTATGGAAAAAACGGTATATATTGACATAGACGAGGACGATTGGAAGAAGATAGACAGACTCGAGGAGTACGTTGCCGCTCACTCTCAGTACAGCATAGGAAACAAGCTGTGGCTGTGCCTTGAGAGATACGTCGCGGTATATCTCGCTTGCGCGGGAGATAAGGCGGACGCCATAGACGTCGGCGTTAGCGTAAAGCTCTTGCCGTCTATGCTGAGCGCCCTTAGCGGAAATATGAGCAGGGAAGAAAAGTCATTTGCGTCGACCCTTGAGGATATCCTCGGAAATATGGGCTCTGACCGCTGTAAGGAGCTGGTCAAAACGAGTGGAGCAGATATCGTATAACTAATAATTAGGAGCTATTCAAAATGTTTGATATTCCAAGAGTAATTGAGACGGCGTTGAACGTGAGCGCCGCGAGCCCGCTCTCAAGGCTGGTGAGCGCCATAACGTCGGGAAAAGCGATAGCGATATATCTCGTATTGCTTCTCGCTATCATAGTTGCTATCATACTCGTGGTGATGTTCACCTCGGGAAATAAGGACTCGCAGTCCGTAAGCTCTGACACCCCCATCGTAGTAAACGTCGGGGCGAACGCTGAGGAGAGCGAGACAGAGGAGAGAGGCGAGAGATTTTGTATGCTCTGCGAGATAGACCGAAGAAGAACGGGCTACGGACATAAGAGC
>JAZSNX010000087.1:0-7170 GCA_045536665.1 Eubacteriales bacterium | reverse complement strand
CACATTTTATCACACAATGTTCGCTATCACCATTGTAGGGGTCATTCACGAATGACCCGCGGGCGATTCGTGAATCGCCCCTACGAAATCACAAATTAAATACACCGACAGATCCTAATTTAACGATTACCTTAATGTCAGCGTTTTCTTTTGCCTACTTTTCTTTTCTTCAAAAGAAAAGTAGGTAATTTGCAATGCAAACAAAAACAACTGCTTATCTTGCGTAAGCAGTTGTTTTTGTTTATATATCCTTATCAAGCACTATCTCACCGAGGTCGTTGTTGAAGACGACGTGGGTATTTTTTGTATTAAGGTCAAGCGTGAGCGCGCAGCCCGTAAGGATCTTATTCACTATTGTCTCGCCCTCTCTTATGCGCCTGAGCGCAGAGCCGATAACGACAGGGCAGGGCTGACCGAGGTGGTCGTTCTCATCCCCCTGATACCATACCCGCGCGATGTGCAGATGTCCGTGGAGCATAAGGTCGGGGTGTATGTCCTCGCGAAGCATTCTCGCCCATTCGGCATACGTATCCTGCTCTATATCAAACGGAGCGGGGAGTATATGCGTAAAGGGAACGTGCGACATAATAAGCCTGTATTTAACGCCCTCTGCGAGATACTCGCTCTTTGCGTTTTTTATAACACCGCGTATAAAGTCCGTCTCTCGCTCCCGAAATTCGTGGAAGCAGGTCGTGCCGCCGTACTCAATATGATCGTCGGTCTTGTCCTCGCCGCAATCAAGCACCATTCCCCAAAGCGCGCCGAGACGGAAGGTGTAATATGTCTTTCCGTTCCTCGTGGGAGTATAGTCTCCGAATATCTCGGCAGACGCTCCTCTCGCGTCGTGATTTCCGCGCGCGAAAACGCAAGGAAGCTCACCGTGCGTAAGCTCGGATATTATATGGTAAACAGTGTCAAATTTCTCCGTTCTGCCGCAGTGATTTGGAATATCGCCGTTTAGCAGGAGCAGGTCAAGCGATTCTCCAAAATAAGAGCCGACTCTTATGGCGTGCCCGTCGTTATTATGAACGTCCGCAAGATGATAGATATTCAGCGTGTCCTTGTCAAGCACGGGGCGGAACGCAAAAACCGCATCGGGCAGTGCCTCGGTGAGGGGACGGTGCGGCTGTGAGCGGTCAACTACCTTGCGTGTGACCACCGTATATTCACCGTATGTGTCAAGCTCGTCCATCGGTATCTCTATCTTGTGCGCGTAGGTATTTGAGCGCAGGACGCCGTTTGATTCATCGTGGTACGTGCGCTTTCCGACACGAATGCTCGCGACCGTTTCGTTCGTGGTGGCAACGATTATCTGATAGCTGTCCTTTAGCGCGAACACGGCGGGGAAGAAGCGAAGATGAGTGGGTAAGATTTGATTTTTCACGGCTTATTCCTTAGGACTTACAGGCGTACCGTCGATAATGATGTTGGGCTTGCCCTTTTTCGGGAAGTCGATGATAGCCGCCATATCGCCAAGTCGGAACATCTGGTTTGTTCCCTTAAGAGAAAAGGGCTTTACGCTTATGTCGTACTCGTCGCCGTCGATGGTGATGATAGCTTTGCCCGAAAGATTAGAGCAAACGAGTGAAATATTGTGTGTGACCTCTTTGCTTTCCTCGGTCTCTTCCTTTATTTCCCAGATATATTTCTTAGCCATAATAAGCTCCTTTATCAGTAGAGATAGGGGATAACTATGTGTCCCGACATATCGAACACCACGTCACGAGACTTTATTGCCTCGGCTATATCGAAGGAGTCGCGCATCTGCGACTTTGTTCTCATAAGTCCCATAGCCATTCTGTCGGGGTCGTGGAAGTCGCTTCCCGCCGTAACGAGCAGGTCGTTGTCCCTCGCGAAGCGCGTCGCGAGGCCTATACGGGAATTAGGTGACGGGTGGAGATTGAGCGACTCAATTCCGTCAACAAAGCCGAGCGGCGTGCGCTCCATATTGTTTCTGAACGGATGGGCGTGTATAATGACGTTCTTGTCGTTCTTAAAACCCTTGTAGAAATCCTCGATACTACGGGGAAGATAGGTAGCTATCTCCTCAATATCCTCGGGGGAGATGCCGTAAATGAGATAGTCGTTTGTAGTGCCGACAAAGCGTATCTCAACGCCGAGAGCCACGCACATACCTGTGTCCTTTGCCGCTTCCTTTGCCTTGTAGTAGTCGGAAAGATAGAACTCGGCAAGGTCTCGGGGATTTGGAAAGCGCGTATACTTGTCCGCGTCCATATGGTTGGTTATAGTGAGAGTATTACAGCCAAGCTTTGCGTAAAGCCTTGCGTCAAAAGCCGCCGTCAGCTTTCCGCAATTGCTTACGGGGCTTGTATGAGCGTGAAGCTCGGTCGTGTAGGAGTATTCCTCTAAGATCTTTCTGAAATCCATTGCTTTTACCTCGATTTTTTAAACTTGGAAATAGGGAAGTATGATGTTGCCAAAAACGTCGAAAATAACGTCACGCGACTTTATAGCCTCGGCTACGTCGTAGGAGTCGCGAAGCTTGTGTCTTGTTCTCATCAAGCAGTTAGCCTGCTTTGTCAGAGTCGGGTGGCAGACGTGAAAATCGCTTCCGCCCGTAACGAGCAGCCCTTTGTCAGCGGCGTCCTTTGCTGTGTAGACTATCCTCGCCTCAAGTCCTGGGTGCATATTGAACACCTCAAGACCGTCAACGTATCCGTAAGGCGTGGGGTCCATATTGGCGCGTCTGGGGTGAGCGTGAATGATAACGTTCTTGTCGTTCTTGAAATCTCTGTAAAACTCCTCAATACTTCTCGGAACGTAGGATACTATCTTTTCAATATCGTCGGGGCAGATGCCGTAGATAAGATAATCGTTTTTCGTTCCCTCAAACTTGAGCTCACAGCCGAGAGCCACGCACATATCTGTGCCCTTAGCTGCCTCGAGCGCCTTGTAGTAATCGGAAACGTAATATTCGGCAACCTCAGCGGCGGTCCTTCCGACAAGGTGGTAGTCTGTCAGATGGTTGGTTATAACGAGTGTGCTGACACCCGCGTCTTTGTGTATCTTAACGCTGTCCTCGGCAAGCACCTGACCGCAGGCGCTGACGGGATAGGTGTGAGAATGAAGCTCGGTCTTATACGCGTATTCGGCAACGATGTTCTTAAAATTCATATTTATCTTTCCTTTCTTGCGACTCCAGTTTTGTATGCGGCGTCAATAACAGCCTTAGCTACCACGTCCGCGACACGCTTGTCAAGCGCGGGGGCGATTATGTTTTGCTCATTCAGCTCTCGGTCGGGAATGAGAGAAGCAAGCGCGTAGGACGTTGCCACCTTCATCTCCTCGTTTATACAGCTCGCTCGGCAGTCAAGCGCTCCGCGGAATATACCTGGGAAGGCGAGCACGTTGTTTATCTGATTTGGAAAATCGGAGCGTCCCGTTCCGACTATCCTCGCGCCTGCCGCGAGTGCGCGGTCGGGCATTATCTCGGGGGTTGGGTTTGCCATGGGGAAGACTATCGCGTCGTGCGCCATAGAGCGCACCATATCCTCGCTTACGATATTGGGGGCGGAAACGCCGATGAACACGTCTGCGCCGACAAGAGCGTCGGCAAGTGTGCCGTGAAGCATAGCCTTGTTCGTAAGCTCGGATATCTCCCTGTGAGCGTCGTTAAGTCCGTCCATATCTCTGCTTATGATACCAAAGCGGTCGACCATAGTAAGGTCGGTAACGCCCATATTCAAAAGGTGCTTGCCGATAGCGCAGCCCGCGCTGCCCGCTCCGTTTATGACGACGCGCACCTTGCCGATGTCCTTCTTAACTATCTTGAGCGCGTTGAGAAGCGCGGCGGCAACGACTATCGCCGTTCCGTGCTGGTCGTCGTGGAAAACGGGAATGTCGCATATTTCTTTAAGACGTCTCTCTATCTCAAAGCAACGGGGCGCGCTGATGTCCTCAAGATTTATGCCGCCAAAGCTTCCCGAAATGAGATACACCGTTCTCACTATCTCGTCTACGTCCTTTGAGCGCACGCAGATGGGAAAGGCGTCAACGTCCGCAAACTCCTTAAAGAGCGCGCACTTGCCCTCCATAACGGGCATACCCGCCTCAGGTCCTATATCGCCAAGTCCGAGCACCGCCGTCCCGTCTGTGATGACAGCGACGAGATTGTGTCTTCGAGTAAGCTCATAAGACTTATTTATGTCCTTGTTTATCTCAAGACAGGGCTCGGCGACACCGGGGGTGTAGGCAAGCGAGAGGTCTTGTCTGTCGTTTATCTTAACGCGGCTGACTACCTCTATCTTGCCGCCCCATTCATAATGCTTTTTGAGTGATTGCTGTTTTATATCCATAATAATTCCTTAAATCATTTGTTCGGGCTTGAATACACTGTCAAATTCGTCACCGCTCATAAGTCCAAGTGAGAGACAAGCCTCGCGAAGGGAAATTCCATTGCTGTACGCAAGCTTTGCCACTTTTGCGGCGTTCTCGTAGCCGATATAGGGGTTGAGCGCGGTTACGAGCATAAGAGAGTTGTGAAGATTGTCGCGCATTTTTTTCTTGTTGGCTACGATGCCCGAGGCGCAATTTTTATCAAACGAGGCGATGGCATCGCCAAGAAGCCTTACCGATTGCAAAAAGTTTGCGATACATACGGGCATAAACACGTTGAGCTCAAAATTGCCCTGTGATGCGCTCATACCAACGGCTACGTCGTTTGCCATTACCTGAACTGCGACCATAGTCACCGCCTCGCATTGCGTTGGGTTGACCTTACCCGGCATAATTGACGAGCCCGGCTCGTTCTCGGGTATGCTTATCTCACCAAGTCCTACGCGAGGACCTGACGCCAGCCAACGAACGTCGTTCGCTATCTTCATCATATCCGCCGCGAGCGCCTTGAGAGCGCCGTGGGCGAACACAAGCTCGTCCTTTGAGGTGAGGGCGTGGAATTTGTTACTTGCCGTAACAAAGCCGTATCCCGTAATATGCGATATTTCCTCGGCTACCGCAACGTCAAAGCCCTCAGGGGCGTTCAATCCCGTACCGACAGCCGTGCCGCCGAGCGCAAGCTCGCAGAGGGGGGAGAGGGAACTCTCGATAAGCTCTCGGTCGCGCTCAAGAGAAGCGCGCCAGCCCGATATCTCCTGAGAAAAGCTAATAGGTGTCGCGTCCTGAAGATGCGTTCTTCCGCTCTTGACGACTCCCTCATTTTCCGCTTCAAGACGGATAAGCGTTTGTATAAGTCCGTCGAGCGCGGGCAAGAGACGCTCCTTTATAGAGATGACAGCCGCTATGTGCATAGCCGTTGGAAACGTATCGTTTGACGACTGAGACATATTTATATCGTCGTTTGGGTGAAGCAGAGGCTTTCCGAGTATGGAGTTAGCTCTGTTGGCTATCACCTCGTTCGCGTTCATATTCGACTGTGTTCCACTGCCTGTTTGAAAAACGACGAGAGGGAAGTGAGAGACGAGAGCGCCCGATATCACCTCATCGCAAGCCGCAGAGATAGCCGAGAGTTTTTCATTTGTCATTTTTTCGGGGCAGAGACGTGCGTTTGCGATAGCCGCCGCCTTTTTGAGGATACCGAATGCGTGTATTATCTCGTTGGGCATCGTGTCCGTTCCCACACCTATCCTAAAGTTTTCAAGGCTGCGCTGTGTCTGCGCGCCCCAGAGCTTGTCAGCCTTAACTCTGACCTCACCCATAGAGTCGTGTTCTATCCTGTATTCCATAATTCACCTCACGTGTGACACATATACAATAATATAATATATTATACAACTAATCCCTTTTGTTTTCAAGTGCTTAGAAAAAATAAATGAGTTTTTTAAAAAACAAATTAGGCGAAAGAAAGCGCTGATACGAAGGTAATCGTTAAATTTAGGATTTAACGAATAGTTATATCCAACTATTAGATAAACCCTATTTTAACGTACATACCAAGTTTTAGTTTTCTTTTGCTTTTCTTTTTCAAAAGAAAAGTAAGCGATAAACCCTAATTTGAAAATACAATAAAAACAGCCGCACAATGCGTGATGTTCTTATCGGAGTAATCACAAAATAATTACCTATCACAGGTAGGGGCGAACTGTGTTCGCCCGCGGGAGACCGCAGCTCTCCCCTACGAACAAGAAAAATTTGCGCCGCAGAAAACAAATAATTAACCCCGACAGATTTTTAGATCTGTCGGGGATTCCTCATTCATCTTCACTTTTATCATCCGATTTAATTTCATTTTGAGGATCGGATATTTTTTGATTCACAAGCTCGACTATATTGTCTTTCCAGTTTCCATCCTTTGATAAGGCATCCTGAAACGCTCGAAAATCAGGGTTGTCACTTTCTTCAAGAAAAGCTTGGCGGATGCGGAGTTGTTCTATCAAAGAAAGAATAATATCTATCAACAAAAGCACCAAACCTATATATAGACAAGGCTCAACAAATATTCCTATGACAATTAATATAATGCAGGGAAGTAAAAGCCAAAAGAAATGAAACAATATGTTTGTTATAAATCCTATAATGAATAAGCTTGTTGGATATTTTCTGTTGTTCACAATGAAATCTCCTTTTGTTATTAATCTTTTTATCGCAAGTTTCGCCTTTGTATTACAAAGGCACAGGGCAAAGCCCATACCCCTATTCTTTGGCGTATAATTCGTCGTAGTACCAACGCAGCGGATTTTCGAAAATATAATTAGATCGGGTTTCGTAATCCTTTTTATCTCGTATCACGTGTTCAATATAGGATTTTTGCCAAATTGATGCACCAATCTTTTTTGTTGCCGCACCTTTGAATTGTTTTACCATCCGTTCCACCGTAGGGGCGACCTGTGGTCGCCCGTATTCATCAGCAGAAATAACCACCAATATATGTAGATGGTTCGGCATAATCACATAGGAATATAGTGATACCGCAGGATATGTTTGATTCCATCGTTCTAATTCGTCTAAAACGATCTTACCTATATTTGATAATGGCAGATTTTGCGGGCGAACACAGTTCGCCCCTACGGAACGCCAATTAAATTTCTGCGGATCAATCGATCCGTTCCAAAAGTAATTCTTTCTGTTTTCCGTACAGATGGTTACAAAATATGCACCGGGAGAACTATAATCATAATTCTTTAGGCGAATATCTTTTCTTTTCGGCAATTCTTTTTTGTTATCCATTTTCATCACCCATTCTATTATAACACA
>JAZSNX010000010.1:0-2238 GCA_045536665.1 Eubacteriales bacterium | reverse complement strand
CCCAGGTGAGAAGTCCGCTACCATAGGCGGAAACATCTCAACCAACGCGGGCGGAATGAGAGCGGTCAAGTACGGCGTTACGAGAGACTACGTAAGAGCTCTGACGGTGGTTATGCCCAACGGCGAGATACTTGAGCTTGGCGCGAAGGTCGCGAAGAACAGCTCGGGATATAGCCTTAAGGACCTTGTTATAGGCTCTGAGGGAACTCTCTGCATCATAACCGAGGCTGTCTTAAAGCTCGTGCCGCTACCTAAGGTTTCCGTTAGCCTTCTCGTACCCTTCAAGGATATGAAGAGCGCTATTGAGGCAGTTCCCGAGATAATCCGCTCAAAGGTAACGCCAACGGCTATCGAGTATATGTCGCGAGACACCATACTGTTCTCGGAGAGCTATCTCGGCAAGAGATTTCCCGATACCAAGAATGACGCGTATATACTTCTCACCTTCGACGGAAATACCGACGAGCAGGTAGAGGCGGATATGAATACCGTTGCAAATCTTTGCCTTGAAATAGGGGCGATAGACGCGTATATCGTTGATACTGAGGAGAGAAAGAAGTCGGTATGGTCAGCACGAGGAGCGTTTCTTGAGGCTATCAAGGCGTCGACGAGCGAAATGGACGAGTGCGACGTCGTAGTTCCTAAGGATATGATAGCGGAATTTATAAAGTTCACGCACGCGCTGTCTGATGAGATGGGAGTGAGGATCCCCAGCTTCGGTCACGCGGGTGACGGAAACCTGCATATCTATATCTGCCGTGACGAGCTTGACGATAATACTTGGAAGCAAAAGCTTGAGGCTTGCTTTGACCGTATGTACCAAAAGGCAGAGGAGCTTGGCGGACTTGTATCGGGAGAGCACGGCATAGGCTATGCTAAGAAGGACTACCTCAAAAAGCAGTACGGCGAGACGCCGATCGCGCTTATGCAGGGAATAAAGAGAGTATTCGATGAAAAGAATATACTCAATCCGGGTAAAGTATGTTTCTGATAAATGAATTGGATCTTTTGGGAAAAACCTCTTGAATGAGGTTTTTCCCAAATTGTTTTTAATAAGCTTGAGTTAATGAATAAAACATTGAATAATGGGGTGAAAATATTCATTTTGTATTGACTTTTACTTCAAATAGATATATAATATTTAATATGGGTAATTATGCTCTGCATAAAAGACTGCATTGAAAGGAACGTAAAAAACACTATGGCAAAGATCACGAGAAAAGAGGCAAGAGAACAGGTTATAGGTTTACTTTTTGAGACCGAATTCCGCACGGACGAGGATGTGAATTCCGTTTTCGCGCTTGCTCTTGAGGATAGAGATATACCTAACGATGAATACATAAACCGTGCATATTTCGGAGTGTACGATAACATAGAGCAAATAGACTCTCTTATCGGCAAACACTCGAAGGGCTGGAAGACCGAGCGTATGGCGAAGCTTTCACGCTCCATATTGCGCCTTTGCGTATACGAGATGCTGTTTGAGGAGATACCGTATAGCGTATCTATCAACGAGGCAGTAGAGCTTTGCAAGAGATTTGACGACGACAAGGCTCGCCCGTTTGTAAACGGAATACTCAATTCCGTAAAGAACGAGCTTGAGCAAAGCAAAAGCAAATGAGACTGTGCTTCGTTGGCTTTGATACCAGCAATTATACCACCTCTGCCGCCGTGTGCGACATGGACGGTAGAGTGCTTGCCAATATAAAGATACCTCTGCCCGTAAGGGAGGGGGAGAAAGGACTTCGACAGTCCGAGGCTGTGTTTGAGCACGTAAGAAATCTCCCGAGTGTCACCGAGCGGCTCAGAGAAGCCCTTGAGGGGTATACGCCTGTGGCTGTGGGAGTGTCTACACGCCCGAGAGACGCCGAGGGCTCTTATATGCCTTGCTTTCTTTCGGGAAAAAGCGCGGCTTATTCATTCGCCGCGGCTACGGGAGCGCCTGTTTACGAGCTTTCTCATCAAAGCGGTCACGTTATGGCGGCGCTCTATTCGGCAAATAAGCTTGAGCTTCTTGAGAGCGACGGCTTTATCGCCTTTCACGTATCGGGTGGAACTACAGAGGCACTATTGGTACGTCCCGACGGTTGCGGCTTTTCGGTACAGCTTATCGGAAATACCGATGATATAAACGCGGGACAGGCGATAGATAGAGTAGGCGTTATGCTCGGATTGAAATTTCCGTGCGGCGCTCAGCTTGAGCAGCTTGCGGCTCAGTATAAGGGAAAGATACATTCG
>JAZSNX010000183.1:0-13727 GCA_045536665.1 Eubacteriales bacterium | reverse complement strand
CGCTCGTTATCGTTCGTGAGGACCTTCTTGACTTTGCTGAGGAAAAGATGCCCACTATGCTTGAGTGGAAGACGATGGCAGAGAACGGCTCTATGTATAACACTCCTCCTTGCTACACCATTTATATGGCAAAGCTCGTTTACGAGTGGATACTCTCACTTGGCGGACTTGAGGTTATGAAGGAGATGAACGAAAAGAAGGCAGCTCTTCTTTACTCCTACCTTGACAGCCAGAGCTACTACATCGCTCCCGTTAAACCCTCCAGCCGTTCTATGATGAACGTTACTTTCGTTACGGGCGACGCGGATCTCGATAAGAAGTTCGCATCCGCTGCTACCGCGGCAGGTCTTAAGAACCTTAAGGGACACCGCTCTGTTGGCGGTATGAGAGCTTCCATCTACAACGCGATGCCCAAGGCTGGCGTTGAGAAGCTCGTTGAGTTTATGAAGGCGTTTGCAGACGCTAATCCCAAGGCATAAGCCTAAATACAATATAAGGTAGGAATTCAAGAAATGAAAAACATTCTTTGTCTTAATAAGATAGCCAAGATCGGCACGGATAAGCTCAATAAGGCTATATATAACGTAGGCACAGAGGTAGAAAACCCCGATGCTATTATGGTCCGCTCCGCCGCTATGCACGATATGACCTTTAACGGAAATATGGTCGCTATCGCAAGAGCAGGCGCGGGCGTAAACAATATCCCCGTTGAGCGTTGCGCTACTGAGGGTATAGTCGTATTCAACACTCCCGGAGCAAACGCAAACGGCGTTAAGGAGCTCGCTCTTTGCGCGCTTATGCTTGCTTCCCGTGACGTTGTTGGCGGTATCAAGTGGGCAGACAGCCTTGCGGGCACTGCTGACGTTGCGAAGCAGGTAGAGAAGGGCAAGAGCCAGTTCGCAGGTATCGAGATAAAGGGAAAGACACTTGGTGTTATCGGTCTTGGCGCTATCGGCGGTCTGGTTGCTAACGCTGCTGTACAGCTTGGTATGGACGTTATAGGCTGTGACCCCTTCCTCAGCGTTGACGCCGCTTGGAATATCGACAGCCGCGTACATAAGGCAGCAACCTTTGAGGACGTTTTCAAGGCTGCTGACTACGTAACGCTTCACGTTCCCGCAACAAAGGACACTAAGGGAATGATCTGCGCAGACAGTCTCGCTCTTATGAAGGACGGAGTTAGAATCATCAACCTCGCACGCGCTGACCTCGTTAATGCGGGTGACGTTAAGGCAGCTCTTGAGAGCGGTAAGGTGGCGGCTTACGTTACCGATTTCCCCACAGAGGACACTGTTGGAGTGAAGGGAATAGTTGCTATTCCTCACCTTGGAGCTTCTACCGAGGAATCTGAGGACAACTGTGCTGTTATGGCGGCTATGGAGCTTGACGAGTACCTCCGCCTTGGTAACATCAAGAATAGCGTAAACTTCCCGAACGTAAGTATGCCTATGAGCGGTGACAAGAGAATTTGCGTTCTTCACGCGAATATTCCCAATATTCTTTCTCAGATCACGACCGCTATCGGAGAGACAGGCGCTAATATCGAGAATATGACAAATAAGTCCAAGGGAGACAACGCTTATACTATCGTTGACGTTACTGGTAACGTTGACGTTGTAGGAAAGCTTGCCGCTATCGATGGAATATACAGAGTAAGAGTTATCTGAAAACCAAAAAAGTGTGTGTGTCAATGACGCACACACTTTTTTTATTGAGAAAAACATAAAATACTGTTGACATTTTTTAAAATAAGTTTTATAATAGTATGCAATGTGAATTTGAACTTAGTAAAAGGAGTTTTATAATGGAAGCGCAAGATGTTTTTTTGACAAAAGAATATAAGCGTTCACGCACCGCATACTGTCTTGAAAGTGCGTTTGAGTATTTTGTGGCGTTGCTCGTAGCCGACGCTTTTCTCGCCAAGCTTCTCACGGAGCTTGGGCTTAGCGATGCAACCATTGGTATAATATCGTCGTTTATATCCTTTGCGTTCCTGTTTCAGCTTTGCGCCATATTTATGGTACAGCGTATCACAAACACCAAGCGAACCGCGATACTCTTTCATACCGTCAGCCAGCTACTGTTTATGTCGTTGTATCTCGTGCCGTTTTTGCCGTTTGCTCAAGCCTATAAGCAGGTAATAGTTATAGCTTGCATACTCTTCGCGTATTTCGGCAACTATTGCGTAACGTCCATTATATATAAATGGGGCAATTCCTACGTTGATCCTCATAAGCGCGCGTCGTATTCAGCGGGCAAGGAGATGATATCTCTCGTCTCGGGAATGGTGATAACGGTTATCATAGGCGCTGTTATGGATCACTTCGACGCGACGAATAACACAGCAGGCGGATTTCTTTTCGCGGCAATTGCTATCTTTGTTTTCTGCGCGTGTGACTTCATTTGCCTTCTGCTTATAAAAAATCAGATCAAGACACGCGAGGAGCTCAAGATTGAAAGAGTTTCTATGAGCGAGGTCATGAAGAATACGTTTGGAAACAAGAATTTCAGAAGCATCATTTATTTGCAGGTGCTCTGGAACTTTGCTCAGTATTTCATCGTAGGCTTCCTCGGTACTTATAGACTTTCCGAGCTGTGCTTTACTCTCGGAGCGGTACAGCTTATAAATCTTGTAGGAACAGCGGGACGCTTCTTCCTTTCAAAGCCTTTCGGCAGATATTCGGATAAGCGCTCATATGCGAAGGGAATCGAGTTGGCGTTGACTATCGCGGTCTGCGCATTCGCTGTCGGTATGTTTACCTCTCCCACGACAAGATTTTTGATAATAGGCTATACTTTACTTTATAACATTTGCCTTGCCGGAATACACCAGAACTTGAATAATATCACGTATAGCTACGTTGATAGTAAGTATTTTGTTCAGGCATCTGCCATCAAGAACAGTATAGGCGGTCTGTGCGGTTTTGTCGCCGCGCTTCTCGCAAGCCGTCTGCTCACAGCCGTGCAGAACAACGGCAACTCCGTTTTCGGAATTACCGTTTACGGACAGCAGATACTCTTTGGAGTGTCCTTGACCCTGGCTGCTGTTGCTTTGGTATACACGAAGCTCGTAATAAGTCGCCAAAAGGTAATGATACAGTAAATAAAAAAGAGACTGAGCTGTGCTCAGTCTCTTTTTGTTATTAATTCTTCTTAGAAGCGAGAGCGTTGATGATTCCGAGTATGCCGTCGATTATGAAGAATATACCGGGGATGATTATCGCCCAATCAAGAACGTTGCCCGAGTTTGTCAAAAGCAAAATGGAAGCAATTATGCAGAAAATAGGCTGGATAAATCCGAGAAGCTTCTGCCAGAACTTACGCTTTTTACCCTTGTTGCCGAAGAGTCTCTTGCAAAGCTCGACTATTCCGTAGATGAGAAGCACGATGCCGATAACGAGCAGAGCGAGGTCGATGACCGACCAACCGATAACGAGAACGAGAACACCGAGGACTGCTTTTATGACGGCACTGACAAAGCTACGCTTTACAAGGTCTACGATAGCGGTAACTATAAGAGCGACTCCGAGAATCGTGATGCAAATGCCAATGACCTCTGCCTTAAGTATAACAAAGAGGATACCGAGCGCAAGTGTCATAAGCGCGGAAAGAAATGTTGACATGTTTTTTCTCCTTTATAATATTATTGATATCATTTTACCACATAAATATTTCTATTTTGTAAACGTGACAAAAAAATCGTCGTGTTTCGATGTTTTTTCCATTCAACTATAAGTAGACCGCTTGTATCTTGACAACCTAATTTTGGTATGCTAAAATAAGAGCGTACCGAGGCGTTGCGTTCTGCGGGCGCACAGCGGTAACACATTTTACGAAAGGAGGCGAACAATATTGCGTATCACTAAAAATGCCGTATTGCTCGCCAAAGTCACGCTCAGCGCGTGAGAGCGAGCAATATCCGAGGCACGTCTACATACTCACCCGACGTGCCTCGGTCACACGACTCTTGTGTGCGGCAGTTAAATAAACACACAGGAGGAAAGGCTTTGGATATTCCACTCGGAGAAAATATCCGCCGTCTGCGTCTTGAGAGGAATATGACGCAGAGAGAGCTTGCGTTCCATTTGAGGGTAAGCGTTCAGGCTGTTTCTAAGTGGGAAACGGCAAATGCCTATCCCGATCTTTCGTTGCTGCTGCCAATAGCGGAGCTGTTTGGCGTTAGTATGGATGAGCTTTTCGGAAGGGCGGACATCGACCAAGAACAAAGCGACCAATAGAAATTTTCTATTGGTCGCTTTGTTTAGCTTTTATTATCTACCAATGCCTTTTTTCTGATGCTTGGCAGCATCTCGCATTTGAACACTCTTACGCATTCGACTCCAAGCATTATCATAATGAGAATAGAGTGAATGATGAAGTTCTTCGCGAGTATCGTAGGCGTGAGGAAGATGAACAAAAACGTTATCATATAGAGTATTCTTCGTCCCTTGTCCATCTGCTCGTATCCACGCAAGAATTCCATAAAGGGAAGCAGGGCGAATATGAGAATGTAGAAATAGGATATGGACGGAACGAGTATGACTATCGCCGATGCTATCGCCGCCCTTGAAAAGCCGTTCTTTGTGTAGACCGCGGCGACTGTCGCGCAAAGGAAAACAGCGACGAGCACGCAGATGTTTACAACATTGAACACGGGGAAGTCGGGGTTGATGTTGATAAACAGCGAGAATATCTTATAGATGAGAGCGGATATCGAGAGGTTATTACCCTCAAGAAGCCTGTGCTCTGTCGACATAAATCCGCCGAGATTGTTGATAAAACGGGGAAGCTCCTCAAGCCCCTCGTAAAGGAAGAAGGAGAGGAAGAACAGCACGACTGTGTATATCGCGATCCTTGCCGATGCCCATATCTTTTTCTTGTGGAGCAGATACACACCGAAGAAAAGCGGATATATTTTTATTAGTCCCGCGAGCACGAGACAAAGATATCCAAGCTCACGCAAAAACGCGTTTTTGCTCTCGTAGAGCAGAAGGAACAGTAACAGGAATATCATCGCGAAGTATATGGTGTTACCTCGCATTATGGCGTAAACGAACGGCGCGCATAAGAGAATTATTATGGCGACCTTGAGCGATGCCATAGGCGGGAGCTTATATACCTTGATGACTGTAATGATCACGGCAAGCGAGCACAGCGTGAAGAACAGTACGAAGGATATCCAGAACTCGGGGTGCTGAACTACCTTAGAGGTGAACTCATCGATCGTGATGCCGTCGGTGTTGATATACTGAGCGTAAACACCCTTGCAGATAAGAGCGAAGGGATAGAGAACGGCAATCGCGAGAGGCGGATATGACGAGCCGTCGTCGATAAGACTGAGATAAGGGCTGTCAATAAGCGACACCTCTGTGATATACACGAAATCCGAGAATATGCCAAGCAGCCAATCAAAGGCGTTGCTTCCGTTTGAGAGAGAAGCAAAGGCATAGACGTAATAAAGGATTATTCCAAGCATAGAAACGAATGTTCCTATGAGCGTCGTGAAGAAAACTATATTCAGAATTTTGTTTTGCTTTTCCGTCAGCGCGACGTGACCTGAAAACAGGGCGTTTCTCAAACGCATCAAAATACTCATATCAGCGTCCTTTCAAAAGGTTTGTAATTCAACTATACATTAAAGTATATTATATCATCATTTACCCGATATGTCAACTCTATTTTTGCTTAAAAGGTACTTGATAAAATGTGTCAAGAGTGATATAATTATAAAAGCATAAGAATTTGATACGGAGGAAGCTATGCCCCGATTTTTTATAAGACAGCAGCAAATAGACGGAGAAACGGTAACGCTTATGGGTGACGACGCGCATCACATAGCGCGTTCCTTGCGAATGGCGGTCGGAGACTCGATCACTGTCTGCGATATGCAGGGAAACCAATATGAATGTACTGTCGAGTGCTTTGAGGACGACAGAGAGGTAAGAGCGAGGATAATCTCACGCTCCCATGCCGATACCGAGCCAAGATGTAAAATAACGCTTTTTCAGGCTCTTCCCAAGGGAGACAAGCTTGATACGGTAATACAAAAGGCGGTGGAGTGCGGCGCTTGCGAGATAGTTCCGTTTGAGAGCGAAAGGTGCGTTGTGCGAGTAAAAGAGGATGCCGAGGAGCGAAAGACCGAGCGACGCTGCCGCATAGCCGCGGAGGCGGCAAAGCAGAGCGGCAGAGGTGTCCTACCGAGCGTTTCACGTACTGTAAGCTTTGAGGAGATGCTTAAGAGAGCCTCGGCATCCGCCGTTAAGCTCTTTTGCTATGAGGGAGATGGCACGCTGCCGCTCGGGAAGGCACTTTCCGAGCTTATGATAAAGGATGAAAACGGTGAATATCCCGACATTTGCGTGGTTATAGGAAGCGAAGGCGGCTTTTCGCTTGATGAGGTAAGGCGAGCTAAGGAGGCGGGGCTTGTTCCCGTAGGGCTTGGCAAGCGCATATTGCGCACGGAAACAGCGCCGTTGTTCGCGCTTTCCTGTATAGTTTTTGCCACAGAGCTTTGCTGATAAACGCCAGAATTGCCTAATTACCCAATTTAAATCAAAATAATTGTTAATTTTTATAAAAAATATTTGAAATGCTATTGAAAAATCACAAAAAAGCGTGTATAATATAGGGTAATATACACAATCGTGAAAAATCAAGCGAAAATCAATGTTTTGAGAGGTTAAAATATGTCAAACAGACTGTTTCAGGGTGTAATTTATCAGATGAAGGATGCGTTCGATAGGATCATCGGCGTTGTTGATGAGAATGGCGTGGTCATCTCCTGCTCGGATCTCGGGAAGATGGGAGATATCCGTCAGGGCGTGCGCGAGGAGCTTTCATTCTCTACCGAGGTAGCTACGCTCGGCGGCTATACCTACCGCTATATGGGTACGGGTCAGAAGAATGAATATATCGTTTTCGTCGAGGGCGAGGACAAGATGGCAGAGAAGATGTCCAAGCTTCTTGCCGTTTCTCTTGGAAACATCAAGGGACTTTACGACGAAAAGTACGACAAGGGCTCGTTCATCAAAAACATCATCCTCGATAACATCCTTCCCAGCGACATATACATAAAGTCCAAAGAGCTTCATTTCAACACCGAAGAGCCGAGAATAGTTTTTCTCGTTAAGTTCTACGGCAAAACGGATATGCTTCCGTTTGAGATGCTTCAGAATATGTTCCCCGATAAGTCCCGCGACTACGTTATCTGCGTAGGCGAGCACGATATAGTTCTCGTCAAGGAGCTTAAGTTGGGAACTGATATGAAGGAGATAGAGAAGATAGCCGTAAACATTGCGGACACGCTCTCTACCGAGTTCTATACAAAGGTCGCTATAGGTATCTCAACGATAGTGGATAACATAAAGGATCTCGCGAAGGCATATCAGGAGGCTCAGGTAGCGCTTGAGGTCGGTAAGGTATTTGAGACAGAGAAGAACATCATAAGCTATGAAAATCTCGGTATCGGCAGACTTATCTATCAGCTTCCCACCACGCTTTGTGAGATGTTCCTTCAGGAGGTGTTCAAGAAGGGCAATCTTGAGTCGCTTGACCGCGAGACGCTTATGACCATTCAGTGCTTCTTTGAGAACAACCTCAACGTTTCCGAGACGTCGAGAAAGCTCTACGTTCACAGAAACACGCTTGTTTACCGTCTCGAGAAGATACGTAAGCTTACGGGACTTGACCTGCGTGAGTTTGAGCACGCTATCACATTCAAGGTAGCGCTTATGGTAAGAAAATACCTCGATTCCAAGCCTGTAAAGTTCTAAGGAATTTGGCGGAATGCTCCGTGAGGCGGAGCGTTCCGCTTTTGAATGAATTTTAAACTAATATTTGACCCCGTGATTTTTCGACTTTTCTATCACATATATTAAAGTATGAAGATCGATGAAAGCGAGAAAAGAATATAATGTCTGAAGAAAACAAGAATATACCCGAGGAGCTTGAGAACACCGCGGAGCAAACGGTGACGGACGAGGAGCGGAGCGCTCCGTGTCAGAACGAGGCAAAGACGTTCATAATGCCGCCGAATATGCCGCCTATGGTGTCGGAAAAGCCGCAAAAACAACCGAAGAAGGTCTCATTGCTGACTTTCATTTGTACGATAGTTGCGGTAGCGCTTGCTGCCGTTATGCTAACGCTTTCGCTTTGCACTGCCTTTTACGAGCTTAAGCTGGCAGAGGCAAAGACGGAGGCCCCTTCCACCGAGCTTGGTGACCCGAACGTTACGAGTGAGATGAATGAGCTCGAGCTTCTGCGAGAGCTTTTTGAATACTATTCATTCTGCGAGCTTGACGCGGAGCAGATTAAGGTGGCGGTGCTTAAGGCATACGTCGAGGCTACGGGTGACGAGTACGCGCGCTATTATACCGACGAGGAATACGCGGCTCTCGTATACTCACTTGGCGGAGACACCGAGGGAATAGGAATAAATATAATCAATTCCGAGGTGGAGGTCGGCGGAATTACCTACAAGGCACTTAAGGTAGTCAACGTAACTAAGAACGCCCCCGCCGATACCGCGGGACTTATGAGAGGAGACTATATCGTTGCTGTAGGCACGCTGGGCGAGCATACCACGATAAACGTCCTCGGATACGACGCGGCGCTTGCGGCTCTCAAGGGAGCTGCGGGCACACAGGCACAGTTCCTTATATACCGTCACGACGGAAGTGACTACCGCCTTATGGACTTTTCGGTAACGAGAGCCGCGTTTGAGACGTCTTACGTTATGCATACGTCCGCGGTCGACCCGACGACGTCCGAAAAGATAGGAATTATACTGATAACTCAGTTCTACTACGAAACACCTAAGCAGGTGAGCGACGCGGTCGAGGCGCTGAAGGAAGAGGGCTGTACCAAATTCGTGTTTGACCTGCGAAATAACCCTGGCGGGCTTTTAACGTCCATCGTGGCGACGCTGTCTTATTTCCTTGACGAGGGAGACACGTTGATAAGCGTCGTTGATAAGCAGGGCAACAGCGAGGTCACTAAGGTAGCGCCTGTAAGCGCCTATACGGGTCAGGAGGCGTCGTGCAACGTAAACGCCGAGGATATAGGAAAATTCAAGGACCTTAATATGGTCGTCCTTTGCAATGAAAACACCGCAAGCGCGGCGGAGCTGTTCGTGGCAAACTTCAGAGACCACGGGATAGCGCAGGTGGTAGGAAAGAAGACCTACGGAAAGGGAAGCGTACAGACCTACGTTCCGCTTTATCAATACGGCTATGACGGAGTCATTAAGATGACGGTCAAGATGTACTATCCGCCCTGCGGAGTTGGCTACGACGGTTTTGGAATAGAGCCTCATGTCACCGTAGAGCAGAGTGACGAGGCGGCTTCCAAAAACGTATATGACATTTTTGGCGATCTGAGCATAGATAATCAGCTTGCCGAGGCAATAAAGCATTTCAAATAATATTAATTTTAAGGAGAAATAACAATGGCAGAGAAGCAGAAGTATACAAAAGAGGGTTATGACAAGCTGGTCGAGGAATATGAGTTTCTGACAAAGGTAAAGAGAGACGAGGTAAAGAAGGCTATTGCCGAGGCAAGATCCTACGGAGACCTCTCCGAGAACTCCGAGTATGATGAGGCAAGAAACGAGCAGGCTAAGGTCGAGGCAAGGATCGCCGAGCTTGATTCTCTCATTCAGAACGCTGAGATAACCAACGATGACGATATCGACGAAGACGTTATCGGTCTCGGCTCTTACGTAAAGCTTGAGAAGAACGGTGTTGTGGTAGAGTACAGCATTGTTGGCTCTAACGAGGCAAATCCCTTTGAGAATAAGATCTCCGATCTGTCCGTTATCGGCAAGGCTATAATCGGCAAGAGAGCGGGCGATGAGGTAAAGACAGTAGCGAATTCGGGCGCTATCACTATAAAGGTGCTTGAGGTTTCCAGAGCAAAGTAAGCTTATGACGTCGGGGGATCGTCTTGATCCCCCGACGTTTGAGGTAATAGGTAAAGGTGAAGAGGTAAGAGATAAATGAGTAAGGATAAGGAATATACAGAGGGTATCGCGGTACGGGGAGGCTTTCTTTCTTGGCTGGATAACTTTTGGTATCATTATAAATGGCCTACGATAATAGGCGCATTCTTCCTTGTTGTCGTTATAATATGTACTGTACAGGCGTGCAGCAAGGACGATTACGACCTTACGGTGGTCTATGCGGGAAGAGAAGCGCTGACATCCACCGAAAAGGAAGGTATAAGAGCGGCACTGAACGCTGCCGTGCCCGAGGATATGGGCAAGGACGGCAAGGTGAACGTAGGATTTAATGCCTACAACGTGCTCTCTAAGGATCAGATAACCGAAATGAGGGGACAGACCGATGCGGACGGAAACGCGGTCTTTGTAGACAACAGCTACTATACGTCCGAGTACGATACTTACAGTGACTACATAAATACGGGTGATTGCGCAATATTGCTGCTTGAGCCTTGGGAATATGAAAGACTTGCCTCGGCTGAAAGGCTTATGCCCATAAGTCTTGTGCTTGGATATACCCCCGAGGGGGCATTGTCCGACTTCGGGATAAGGCTTGGAGACACCGAGCTTTACGATAAGTACGATGTTATGAAGGCGTTGCCTGAGGATACGGTCATCTGCCTTATGAAGCCGCTCGTATGGGGCAGAACAAAAAACGAGAAAAACTACGAGCTTGACAAAAAGCTGTATTCCGCTATAATAGCTCCCAAGACGGAAATAGAGGGAGAGGCAACGTGAAGAAGAAAATAGGCTCACTTGCCATACTTCTGCTGACGGCGATGATATGGGGCTTTGCGTTCGTTGCGCAGGTGCAGGGAATGGAATATATAGGCCCGTTTACTATGATAGGCGTGCGGTTTCTTATAGCGATAATTGCGCTGCTTCCGGTCGTGCTCTTCTTTGAGAGAGGACGAGTGGATAAGGAGGAGAGACGCAGGACGGTCATCGCCTCGATAGCGGCAGGCACGGTGCTGTTTGTGGCGTCGTCACTTCAGCAGTTCGGAATAAAGCTTACGGCAAGCGCGGGCGTTTCGGGATTTATCACGGGACTGTATACCGTGCTCGTACCGATAGGCTGTTATTTGCTCTTTAAGCAGAAAACAGGACTTAACGTGTGGCTTGGCGCTATCTGCGCGACTTTTGGACTTTTTATGCTCTGCTATAAGGCAGGCGAGGGACTTAGCTTTGGCTTTGGCGAGCTGCTCCTTCTTGTAGGCGCGCTTTTCTGGACGGCACACGTTATCATAATAGACAAGCTTGGCAGAAAAGTGCGTTCGCTCCACTTTTCGTGGGGGCAGTTTGCCGTTTGCGCGGCGCTTGGGCTTGTTGCTATGTTTATATTTGAAGAGCCGAGCGTCGGAGCTATGCTTGACGCTAAATGGGCGATACTCTACTGTGGAGTTATGTCGTCTGGCGTGGCGTATACCTTGCAGATAATCGGACAAAAGAGAGCAGATCCAACGCTTGCCGTGATAATACTCTCAACGGAGTCGATGTTCAGCGCTATCGGCGGAGTGATATTCGGAATAGACAAGCTAAGCTTGCTTGGATATATCGGCTGTGGCTTTATGTTCGTCGGTATAATTATTTCTCAGATAACCTTTAAGAAAAAAGCAGAGAGAGAGCTTATGAGCTGAATATATAACGTGAACTTCCGCGAATAATATTCGTGGAGGTGATACGATGAAAAAAAGTAATTTTTGGGTCGGCTTTTTCGCGGCGCTCGGTGTCACGGGCACGGTGGCGCTGGCAATGATAATACTGCTGTTACTACTGTAAAACACAAAGAGAGGTGACGGTATGCGTCTTGATAAATACTTGGTCGCTACGGGGTGCTGTACGCGCTCGGTGGCTAAAAAGCAGGTCAGGGCGGGGGCTGTGCTCGTCAATGGACGGGCTGCGCGAAGCTCGGACGTAAACATTGATGAAAACTCGGATACCGTTACTTATTGCGGTGTCAATGTCATTTACAGAAAATATACCTATATAATGCTCAATAAGCCCGAGGGATACGTGAGCGCGACGGAGGATACGAGAGAGCCGACCGTGCTTGATCTCATACCGGCTGAGGCGAGAACGAGGGGAATGTTTCCGTGTGGCAGACTTGATAAGAATACGCTTGGACTTATGCTGCTTACGGATAACGGCGAGCTTGCTCACAAACTGCTCGCGCCCAAGAGCCACGTAAGCAAGATGTACCGTTTCAGATCTAAGCTTCCTGTGAGCGAGTCGGACGCGAAGAGGTTTGAAAACGGTCTTGTTCTTGAGGACGGCTATGAAACAAAGCCCGCTAAAATTGAGCTTGACGAGGGCGGTGACGGCGGATATATTACGCTGGTCGAGGGCAAGTACCACCAAATAAAGCGTATGCTCGAGGCGCTTGATAATAAGATAACATATCTTGAGCGCGTTTCATTCGGACCGCTCACCCTTGATGAGAAGCTTGAGCGCGGCGAGTGGTGGTATCTTACCGAGAGCGAGATAGAGGCGCTCGAAGCACACTGAATCCATTGAGTAATGTTTGCGCGTTAGTCGAAGTGTTAAATCCAACAGGTCGTAGGGGCGATTCGTGAATCGCCTCTACGAAATTGTAATTTAAACACACAGATAGATCCTAATTTGAACTGACAATAAATAACAAAACAACATAAATATACAACATACAACGGAGAAAACTATGGACATTTTAAAAAAGCTTGCGGAAGAATTTAAGATAAGACTCGAACAGGTCGAAAAGACAGTTGCGCTTATTGACGAGGGTAATACGATACCCTTTATAGCGCGTTACCGTAAGGAGGAGACGGGCAGCCTTGACGATGCTCTGCTCCGTGACCTTGACGACAGACTTACCTATCTGCGTAATATCGAAAAGCGCAAGGATGAGGTCAAAAAACTTATCACGGAGATGGGTAAGATGACCGACGAGCTGGCGGCGGCAATTGATAACGCCGTTACCATTACCGAGGTCGACGATATCTATCGCCCATACCGTCCTCATAGAAAAACGCGCGCGTCTGTCGCGAAGGAGAGAGGCCTTGAGCCGCTTGCCGAGCTTATTCTCTCACAGCTTGATAAGTACGAGCCGTCTCTTGAGGAGCAGGCGGAGAGCTTTGTTGACGTGGAAAAGGGCGTTGCTACGCCTGCCGAGGCGCTTGCGGGCGCTTGCGATATAATAGCGGAGAGCGTATCCGATAACGCTGAATACAGAAAGACCGTCCGTAAGATCACCTTTGATACGGGACTTATCTCTACTAAGGCGGCAAAGGATGAGGACAGCGTTTATTCGCAGTACTACGATTACTCCGATAAGATAAGCAAGATACCCTCTCACAGAGTCCTCGCTATCAACAGAGGAGAAAAGGAAGAGTTCCTCAAGGTCAGCGTGTCCGTAGAAAAGGGAATAATACTCAATTACCTTTGCACCGAGCTTATTACCGCTCCCAAGAGCCCCGCGGTGAAGTATATCGAGGCGGCTGTTGTTGATAGCTACGACAGACTTATCGCCCCCTCAATTGAGCGTGAGATAAGGAACGACCTGTTCGACGTTGCGGGTGAGGGTGCTATCAAGCTCTTTGCCGATAACCTCAAGCATCTGCTTATGCAGACACCTCTGAAGGGTAAGACCGTTCTTGGCTTTGACCCGGGTTACATCAACGGTTGCAAGACAGCGGTCGTCGATAAGACGGGTAAGGTGCTTGACACCGCTGTCGTTTATCCTACGACGAAGAGT
>JAZSNX010000089.1:0-2830 GCA_045536665.1 Eubacteriales bacterium | reverse complement strand
CGATATGAAAAAAGCAGTGCGTCGCTTTGATATCGCCTCGCCAAAGCTGTGGTATCCCGCTGGATACGGAGAGCAGCCGCTGTACCGCTTTGTGCTGACGGTAGGTGAGAATAGGCACGAGCATCTTTTCGGTATCCGCACTCTCAAGATAGTACAGCTTCCCGATGCCGAGGATAGCGCAAGCTACGCTAAGGCGCAGGCGGCGCAAGAGACAAAGAGCGGAAAGCTTTATAGCCAAAATACCGAGTTTTCGGGCTTTTTCGTGTCGGTAAACGGAGTCAGAATAAACTGCAAGGGAGCTAATTGGGTACCCTGTGAGCCGTTTATGTCGGCTGAGACCGACCAAAAGATAAGAACGATAGTAAGACGCACCGCACAAATGGGAGCGAACTTTATCCGAGTATGGGGCGGAGGAATTTTCGAGCACGAGAGCTTTTATGACGAGTGCGACAAGCTCGGAATGCTCGTCGCTCAGGACTTTCTTATGGCTTGCGGAGATTACCCCGAAAAGGAGGAATGGTTTATCGAGGAGCTCAAGAAGGAAGCGCAGTTCGCGGCAAAGTATCTGAGAAATCATATCTGCCTTGCGTGGTGGCACGGTGATAACGAAAACGCGGTAAAGGGAAGTGACACCAAGGAGGATTACGTCGGACGAGACAGCGCGCTTCGCGGTATAGCTCCCGCCATATATGAGCACGACCACACGCGTCAGCTCTTGCCGTCAAGCCCGTACGGTGGAGAAACTTATGCGTCGGTGACAAAGGGAACGGCGCATAATACAAACTATATCCATCTGATGTTCAGATATTTTCTTGAGAGTGACTGTAAGGATTACAAGGAATATCTTGAAAATTACACAGCTCGCTTTATCTCCGAAGAGCCTGTTTTCGGAGCTGTTGACCGTTCATCGGCGCTCAGGTTTATGGCAGAGGACGACCTTTTAAGGGACGATAGCGAGGAGATGATATATTTCCATACCAAGAGCAATCCAGGACTTAAAACGCATTTATTTACCTCGGTCTCCGAGTTCGCGAGAAAGATATTCGGAGATTTTACGGATGGTGAGGACAAGTTCTTTAAGTACAAGTACATTCAGTATGAATGGGTGCGTGTTGTCTTTGAGAACGCTCGCAGAAACCTCGGATACTGTGACGGAATGATATTCTGGATGCTTAACGATTGCTGGCCTGCCTTTGGCGGATGGTCGTTTATCGATTATTACAACACCCCAAAGCAAGCGTTTTATGCGTTCAAGCGCTGCGCTAAGGATATCGTTGGCTCGGTCGTAAAGACGGAGAACGGCTACGAGCTGTGCGTATCCAACGACACCGCAAGAGCTATCGCCGTAAATATTACCGCGAGAGTGATAGGGCGTGACGTTGCGCCCGTAAAGCTTGCCGTTATCTCAAAGGCATACAGTGTAAAGAGAGTTATATTGCCGTTTGATGTGGACGACGGTAGCGTAGTAGTATGTGATCTTGATCATTCTGACGGCACGGATAGGTGCTTCTATAAGGACGGAGATCTCGCCCTTGAGCGTACTGACGAAAGACTTTGCGTGCTTGAAAGAAAAGAGGATAGCATAACGCTCAGAGCTGACGGCTATATCCACGCCGTTGAGCTTGAGGGAATGGACTTTATCGAGGACAACTGCTTCTCAATGCTCGCGGGCGAGACGAGAACGCTCAAGATCAAGCCGCTGTCCGCCGATTCCGAGCTCAGGATAAACGCGTATACCTTGAAATAAAGCAAAAAAATGGGAAGCTTCCTTAGAGGAAAGCTTCCCATTTTTTTATATCAGATCTGTTATTCGCGCATCCTTTAAAAGCTCGGCGCTACGTGCGGATATCCTTTCGTAGTGCTCACCAAGCTTTTTCTTGAGCTTGACGAAATCGTCAAGAGCGCCCTTTTTAGAGCCGTGAAGATCGCTTCCGATAGCCACGATGCTCTCACTTTGTGTAAGTATGCTGTTTATATCCTTCTTTGGACCAAATGCCGACAGGGCGTATGGATTTATCTGCGCAAGCGCGCCCATATCCAAAAGCGAGTAGATATATTGAGAGTGCTCCTTCATATATCTGTCTATATGCGCAAGCACTACCGTGTAGCCGCCTTGAAGCACGGCTTCTACCGTTTTGAAATGTCCATCGCTGATTCTGTCCGTAGGAAGCTCTAACAAAAGGACATTCGTTCCTCTTATACAAAGCTCTGACAGCCCGTCGAGCTGGTCGATATTCTCGCAGAGCAGTACCTCCGCGCCAACGCAAAGACGAGGTGCTTTTGTGATATCTATCTCTTTAAGTCTCGAAACAGCCGCATCGACGTTTCTTATGAAGTCGTATACGCTATGAATGTGCGGATAAAAATGAGGAGTTGCTACCGCGATATCAGTGCCCGCATTACGCATCATCGAAAGCTGTATGCGAGATTCGGCAGACTCTCTGCAACCATGGTCTGTGCGGGGGAGAATATGGGAATGGAAGTCTATATGAAGTAGGTTATCTGCCATTTAATTCTCCTTGCTTGTTCAGTCAAGCGTTATTTTTCGTATCTCTTCGATCCGTAATAATACTTGTGCTGATATGAATACTTGTTTGCTTTACTACCCTTAAGATTTGTTCCGTTGAGAATAAGACCTACGATCTTAGCGCCAACCTGATCTATGCTTGCTACTACCTTGTTTATGTGCTTTGCGTCGCTCTTGTCGGTCATCGCTACCAAAAGATATCCGCTGACGATAGAGGATATAGCGATAGGATCGGCAACTATACCCGCGGGGGGAAGATCGATAAATATTATGTCATATTCGTGCTTGCACTTGTCTATAAGC
>JAZSNX010000189.1:0-4576 GCA_045536665.1 Eubacteriales bacterium | reverse complement strand
GGAGATATATTGTGAATGAACAGACTTGGAAACGAAAAGAATATGAATCATGGGACGAAGCGTTCCGCGGACTGTCTCCTATTATCCGACAGCAGTCGGTAAGAGTTGCCGCGTACACCAGAGTGCTGTACGTAGCGGCATGTCAAACGCACTTTGGAACGGAGACAAAGGACGGGGCGGAGCGTATGAAGGGAACTTACGCTGATCTCGCCTATAAGTGCGGAATGTATCATCAGCTTGGAAAAGCATTAGTTCCTCACGATTACCAGATCTGGCAAAACGACTATACAGAGGAAGAAGAGAAGGTATACAAGAAGTATACCACCGATGGAAGGCTTTTGGTCGCGTCCTTGCAGGAAAAGGGCACAAGAGCCAAGGAAAAGAGAAAAGGCACGTTGAGCGAATCGCCAACGAGCAATATCCCGTTTTTGATGCTGCGAGAGAGCTGTGAGCAGCATATGGAGCGCTATGATGGCTCGGGATATCCCAAGGGACTTAAGGAGACAGAGATCAGTCCCATAGCACAGCTCGTGGGTCTTGCTAAGGAGCTTGACAGACTCGCGTCTGAGACAAAGTCCGAGACCCCGTTTGATATTGCAATAGACACGCTGAGAGCAGGCAAGGGCACACAGTGGTCCGAGCAGCTGCTTGAGGTGTTTGAGGCGGCAATCGAAGAATGCCGTGAGATATATGTAAAATACATAGTTTATACGAGAACTCTGCCTAAAACGATACCGCTCGTAGATAAGCGTCCCGACCGTAAGATGGGACTAAAATACCGTCCTATGGTGTCGGATATATACGGAACTGTCAAGATGTACGAGGCAGTACCGTGGTTTGGCGGAATTGTCGAGCAGCCCGACGAAACAGAGTCAGCCGAGGAGCTCAGGGAGCTGTTCAAGCGCACGTCTCTCGTAGAGTCGCTTTCGTGGTATTTCCTTTACGAGGCGGCAGACGCGATGGTACGTATACACAACTGTAAGCTTGATATAGACGCGATCGTCGTGCGTATGATCCCCGAATTTTATCAGCTTAGGTCACAGCTGCAAAAGTTCTATCAGCTGTTTATCGACCAGCCGATAGATAAGCACGAGCTTTTGCTCACAGTACCGGCACAGCTTATAAGCAACGCGAGCAAAACGACGCTGGAGACGATTCAGCGATATACCAAAAACGGTGTGAGCCTTCTTCTGGACGGCTACCGTCCGGACGATCTCGATATAGAGCTTCTCAAGCGACTTGGCTTGACGACGCTCCGCTTATCCCCCGACCTTTATCTCAACCGTGAAACGGCGATAAAGATGCAGGAAATGATGGCAGACGGCTTTACCTTCATTGGAGGAGAGGCAAACGATCCCGACGTGCTGGCATGGCTCATCGCCTGCGGAACAGCGCATTCGTCGGGAACGGTAACAGGCAATCTTGTGGATGAAGACGAAATGATACTTGACTCTCTTACAAGAGAGGCTAAGCTTGGGTGACGCCTATGACAGATCCTGATAAGCTTTCACAAGAGCCGACAAACCAGCCTGCCGCAGAGCCGACGTCCGAGCCTCCGGAGGCAGGGAAGTCAGCAAAGGCAAAAAAGGCGAAAAAGCCTAAAAAGGCAACTAAAGAGAAGAATCCGTATGGCTTTTTCAAGAAAAGGCGAGGCGGAGTGCTTCTCACCAAGGAAGAGGTCAAGCAGATCAAGGCAGGCAGAAAAAAGCTGCGTGCCGAGCTGAGAAAGAACGGAGAGAAGGACCGAAAGGAATTTGAGCTTACGGCATCCTCCGTAGGACTTTACTTCGACGGCAATAAGCTCGGTGTCATCTTTAATTGGTTTCTCGCCAATAAGGGACTTAGATTTTTGGCGTTCGTCGCGGTACTGCTCCTGCTCGTCCTGTGGCTGTTTTCAGCAATCGCCGATATGAAGGGTCACTTCACCATCAATATGTCAAACGAGATGTTCCGTGAAGGCTTTGCTATCAGCGAGGATAAGGACTTCAAAACTAAGACCTCACACCTGTTCGCGACACCGGCAGCAAACGTTCCCTGTATCTCTATCGTGGATATACCCGAAAACGTTGATACGGTGAACGGCGAGCATAACGGTAACTACTTTGCGTATACCTTTTACTTGAGAAACGAGGGTGAAACGTCCGCGGACTATCAGTGGGAGCTTCGTCTTGATTCTCCAACACCGCTTTCCAAAGCGGCGTGGATGATGGTATTCATCGACGGGAAAATGACACTGTACGCGCAGAAGAACGACGACGGAACGGAAGCCGCGCTTCCTATACGAGGAAACGATACTGTCGGTTATCTCAAGCCGCCTATGTATGAATACGCAAAGGACAAATCCCAGTATGAGGTCATTGCCAAGCGTGGCTCGTTGACCTATTGGCGAGTCGTTCCAAAGCCCTTCGAGAGCGACACTATCGTAGCCTCGGGAAAGCATATGAACGTTCACGCGGGTGAGGTGCATAAGTACACGATAGTATTGTGGCTTGAGGGAGACGATCCCGATTGCACCGAGGACATCATCAGCGCGTCTCTCGGTCTTGAGATGTTCATGGCGATGATCGACGAAAAGGGTATAGGCGAATAAGCTCACTAATATCACACAACATACATCATACATCACTCACACATCAATTTTTTTAAGTTTGTTCTCCCTTGGGGATCGCGCTAATCCGCGAGGGTGACATATAGCTTTGGAGAAAGCCCCGAAAACGGGAAAAACTCAAATTTTTATCTTTGAAAGGAAAGAAACTAAAAATGGAAAGAAAACGTACGCCTACTTTTGGCATTAAGGGCAAGCTGATATCCGCATGCTGTATGCTGCTTGTCGCTGTCATTATGGTCGTATCCTCGACCTATGCGTGGTTTACACTTTCGACCGCACCTGAAGTAAAGGGAATTTCAACCGCGATCGGCGCAAACGGAGCGCTTGAGATCAGACTCAACGGCTCTGCTTCTGACCCCAACTCGGAGTTCGGTAACCTTATCGACCTTAGTGACGGATATGGTCTGGATCAAGTTATTCTCCTGCCTTCTCAGCTCCAGCTTGACGCTGACGGCAAGATCAATAACCGCTTCCTCTCTATACCTCAGTATAATGAATACGGTAAGATGACAGGACTTTCTAACGAAAGGACCGAGGCTGGTATCTTCCAGAACGGCAGCTTCGTAGCAGGCGAGGGCACGGGTGTTCGCGCGGTAGGTGTTGCTTCCGGTCTTACCGACCGTCAGCTTGCGTACCGTAACGCGAAGTATGCGGCTTCCACCAACTCCTCGTTGGCAACCAACTCCGCCGCAAGCTCTCTTAACACAAACGGAAGTGTTCTTGGTAGCATAGTTATCAAGAAGGCTACGGTTGAGGGCGCTACATATACCCCTGCTGAGATAGCTTCCTTGCAGGCGATCGTAAACGACCTTAAGGGAACTGAGAATACCACGGGTGTATTGCAGTATATCGAGTCCGCATACGAGCAGATGCTCGTCGCGTATGCCGCAAGTGCCGCTCTTGACACTATCGCGGGAAGCGACATTGCTTTGGCTGACAGCATCTACTCAACGGTAAAGGCTAACCTTGCTAATGACACGATGACACTTGCTGATATCGCGACTAATGACGGTATCGTTATCACAGTCGGCGAGCAGAGCTATACCTTCGATCTTACCGGTACAACTATCCTTTCCGGTATCGAGGCTCTTATGACGACTCAGGCTAACGTTGCGGCAGCTCAGTCGGCTATCAACGCTCTTGATGGCGCAAAGGCAGAGTACACATGGGCAGAGGTCAGCGGCATTCTCAATTACCTTATCGTAACAGATAACGTAACCGTTAACGGCAAGACCGCCGCTCAGATCAAGGATGATATGGATGGCTTCGCTAACACCGTAATGAATCAGGGTATCAACATCGAGCTTCAGCCCGGCGCTGGTGTTTACGTTGAGATCGCGGATCACTGCGGTAACTATAGCGCGAGCGTAACCATGACAAACGTTGAGGTCAAGGGTATTACCTTTGATACTCTCAAGGCTAATATGGCTACAAAGAGCACTCAGTCTCCCGCATATCTCGCGGGCGCTCAGGCGGTTGTAATAGCGGCAGGTGAGCCAAGCGGCGCAACCACAGACGCTCAGCCTATGACCGAGTTCTACGGCTACATCGTTGACCTTATCTTCAGAACAAACGCGGCTAACTCCGACCTTCTCCTTCAGACAGAGGCAGTTGACCGTATCTATGAGGATAACAACAACGAGCTTACTCAGGGTAGCGGTAGTACTATGACCTACGCTTCCACCGATAAGGACTTTACGACCGATCAGGTCAAGGGTCTTATGGAAGCTATCCGCATAGTATTCTTCGATACGGATACTCGTGAGGTCCTTGGCTACGCTATGCTTGACGTAGCAAACGCTACCGTAGGAGCTGACGGCGTTACCGCTAAGATCTATCTCTATGAGACAGTCGCTACATACACCTATACCCACACTCCCGCGGGAGAGACTCAGGCAGTAAGCACGACTTACTACGTAAAGTCTACTAAGTCGGAGGCCAAGCGGTCTTAGGAAGACAAACCAAATG
>JAZSNX010000086.1:0-4632 GCA_045536665.1 Eubacteriales bacterium | reverse complement strand
GTACGGGAAGCGGCGGCTCTGATACTCCTATAAGGGGAGGATTCACCTCCAACGGCTTTGTGAACAATCTCAAGCACACAAGAGGAGTGCTTTCAATGGCTCGTACAAACGATCCCGATTCAGCGTCCTCTCAGTTCTTTATCTGCCACAAGACAGACGGAGTATCCCACCTTGACAAGCAGTATGCTTCCTTCGGCTATGTTATCTACGGTATGAGCGTAGTTGATAAGATAGCCGAGGTCAGAGTTAATTCCAGCGATAAGCCGCTCGTAGACGTTGTTATATCCTCCATAAAATTTGTTAACGTCACCGAAGTGACCGAGGAAAAGCACGACGGACCGAGCTATGAGGAGATCGATCTTTCTGCAATTAATAGCCTTGAGGGTGTAACGGAATCCGAAACCGAGACCGACTACGTTATCATCGACGTCAAGGACTACGGAAAGATTCTCGTAAGGCTCTATCCCGACGTTGCGCCCGCAACAGTCGCCAACTTCAAGAAGCTGGTCTCCGAGGGCTTCTACGACGGACTTATATTCCATAGAGTCATAAAGGACTTTATGATACAGGGCGGAGACCCCGATGGCAACGGAACAGGCGGATCTGACACAACGATAAAGGGAGAATTCTCAGCAAACGGCTTTGAGAACAATCTCAAGCACACAAGAGGTGTTCTCTCCATGGCTCGTACCAAATACCCCGATTCCGCGTCCTCTCAGTTCTTTATCTGCCACACCACCGAAGGCGTTACGCATCTTGACGGCAGCTACGCCGCGTTCGGATACGTCGTATACGGTATGGATGTCGTGGACGAGATAGCAAATATCACAACAGACGCAAATGACAAGCCTACGACCGACGTTGTCATAACGTCTATGAAATTCGCGAAGCTTTTGGAGGCATAAGAAATCATGAGACTCACACTTGACCAGATAAAACAGATATCCTTCGGCGCGTATGCAATCACCGAAAAGGCGGACGGCGTTCACTACCAAAGATGCACTGATAAGCAGATCGCGGCTTGGGGCGCGCTTCACCCCGACCTTGGTGAAAGAGCGGGATATTCCTCGGGTATAGTCCTCGACTTCCATACAAGCTCAAAGACCTTGCGCATAGATACCTCAAACGGCTCACAGTTTGAGTATTACATCAACGGTGTGCTTCGCTCCGTCACCAATATGAAGCATCTCCGTCTTGAGAATAAGTACTTTGAGCTCTCTCTTTGCGACTCCCTCGGCGGTGGCTATGATGAATGCAGAGTCACCGTATGCTTCCCTCGCGGGAACGACCCTGTCGTTATAAAATACGTTGAGCTTGACGACGGCGCAAGCCTTATTCCACACAGGTATGACAGCAAGCTGCTTTTCTACGGAGATTCCATAACTCAGGGCTGCAGCTCGGTAGTTCACTCGTTTTGCTACACTCATATGGTAGCAGAATTCCTCAACGCCGAATGCCATAACCTTGGTGTTGGCGGTGGCAGAATGGATATAAGCACTGTGGACGACATAGGATTTAAGCCCGACAACGTAGTGATCTCCTTTGGAACTAACGACTTTACTCATCACAAAACGCTTGATGCTCTCAGAGCCAAGGCAGACGAATTTATGGGAGCGGTAAAGGAGCTTCATAAGGATACGGCGAAGAATTTCTTCGTTATCTCACCTCTTTGGAGAGCTGACCTTGAAAAATGGGTGGCAAACGAGGAGAAAGGACGCACCCTTTCAAGTCTTTCCGATGCGAGAGCGGCTATCATCGAGTGCGCTAAAAAGCACGGAATGATACACATAAACGGACTTGAGCTTGTCCCCCCCTTCCCCGAATATTTCAGAGACGAGTATCTGCACCCCAATGACCTCGGCTTCTGCCTTTACGCGCAGGGCGTTATCAAGGAAATTAGCAAATATATAAAGTGAGGAAAATATGAAACTTAGCTTTGAGCAGATAAAAAAAATAACCGTCGGCGCTATCTCGATAGTAGAGAAGGACGACGGAATACACTTTTACAGAAGCACAAAAAAGCAGATAGACGCGTGGACTGCACTAAAGCCCGATATCGGTGGACGCGCGGCATGTGCCACGGGAGTACGTTTTGACTTCCATACCACCTCAAAATATATCCGCTTTGGAACAGCGGGCGGACAAAAATACGAGGTGTACGTTGACGGACTTTTCCGCAAATACTTCGATATGAACGAGAGCGAAAGCAAGGAAGGCTGCGTTGAGCTTAACGAGGCTAATTACCCCGTGGCTGACGAGCACCGCGTAACTCTTTATCTTCCCGCGCACAACACCGAGGCAGTCATTACCTTTGTTGAGCTTGAGGACGGCGCGAGTATTGTTCCCCACAGCTTTGACACAAAGATGCTTTTCATCGGGGATTCGATAACGCAAGGACACGCGGCGGATAGAGACAGTCTTTCGTATGCCAACAGAGTTTCCCGTTATTTCAACGCTGAAAGCATCATAAACGGAAACGGAAGCGCGTACTTCCACGAGAGCACGTTTGACGTGCCCGACTTTGAACCAAACACGGTCATCGTCGCCCTTGGAACGAATGACTTTGACCATTTCAAGTCAAAGGAAGAAATGGTATATCACGCAAACGCATATATGGGAATGGTTGCCCGGTCTTACGGTAAGAGCGCAAGGCTGTTCTACATCTCTCCCATATGGAGAGGCGACCTTTGGAAGCGCGAGCGCGCTGTCGGTACGTTTGACGAATGCCGCAAAGCACTTGCGGATATTGCCATCTCACACGGCTTTATACACGTTGACGGTCTCACGCTCGTTCCTCATAGCGAGGAGTTTTTCTGGGATAAATTTATACACCCCAATAACGTAGGCTTCGGTATATACGCGGAAAATCTTATAAAAGAAATACTTAAACACAAATAAAAAAAGGAGCAAATTGCTCCTTTTTTTGTTTTATTTTATTATTTGATATATAACAAGCTCACTCGCGAGGTTTTGTCCTATACTTATTCTCAAGCCGTCGTTTACCATTTGGTATCCGCTCATACGAACGGTAGCGCCCGAATTATCAAACGTCACGTCGTACGTAGCGCCCATATCCACGCCCTTGGGATATACCACCGTTACGTCGCTGTTATCGCCCACAAGCCTGAATACGCCAACGACGCCCGCGCTCTTGTCTTTCGCCGCGCGCTCAAGCACCACAGTTCCCCTTGTCCGACGCTCATACGCCTCGGGAGTATGATGATATATCCTGCCAGTGGGAGCAAACGGACGAATTACGTCCTTATATATTTCGTAGCTATGGCGAACGAATTCTATCTGATTGGGATTCATTTCCGAGCCCATACAGTTATAGGAGTTAGTCGTCGGTCTGCCAAAGAGCGTATGACGAATGATAATATCAAGCGTTCCATCCCTGTGGCTGTTCATTCCGCTCGCAAGTCTGTCAACGTGCTCGGGCGGAAGCACCATAGTCATACCATTGGTTATAGCAACGCCTCTCGGCGCGCTCTGATGGTCGGAGACCCAAGCGTGAGTGAAATATTTCTCAAGTCCGAGGTCTGTTCTCGAGCCGCCCGCAGAGCAATTCTCAAATACCACGTCGGGATACTTCTTGCGAACTCTATCGAACATAGCGTACAGATTTTCGTAGTATCTGTAAATACCGTTCTCACCATTCTCATTGAAATAGTGAGCGTTGATATAGTCGGGACTTATGTTATAGTCGAGTCTGTAAAGGTCTAACTTGTACTCCTCGATTATGCGGCAAAGCGCATTCTCAACGTATTCCACGACCTCGGGTCTGCTGAGGTCGAGTATGCTGCTCCTTGTGCCGTCTCGCCTTGTGATCAGCCAATCCTCGTGCTCCGCACGAGCACCGCTCAGCTCGCCTATCCTCTCTACCTCTGCCCACATACCGAAAAGCAAGCCCTTTGAGTGGATATAGTCGCGTATCTCCTCGATACCGTTGGGATAAAGATCCTTATTATAATCCCAATCTCCTACTCGTTTAGACCATTCCGAGCTTTCAAATCCGGGAGGACAGTACCAGCCCGCGTCAATAATGAGCGTTTCAGCTCCAACAGCCGCCATCGTATCGGCAAAATGCTTGACAGCCTCGACGGTCATCGAGCGCTCCGCGCCCATTCCGCCCTCAACGAGTCCGCCGTCAATTCCTCTTGCCGCTGGAATAGTAAACACGCTTCTTCTCGTATGGTCGTGCATCTCGTTGACGATATCGTCAAGGTCGCCGTTCATCATACCCATATGCATAACAGGAGATACAAAGGTCTTTCCTTCCCCCAATATATACGTGGGGTTTTCGCCGTCAATACGAGCGGCAAATGAGGAAAACACTTCATCCTTGCTACTATTCGCGCTAAGATCAATATCAAACGCATAGCCGCCGGAGTATCCAAGCTGACCGAACCATATCTTGCCCACAACGTTATTTTTAAGCATAAACATAGGATGACGTTGACGGCTGTAATCATATCTGCTCTCCACGGTGGTTCTGGTCGTGGGCACGTTGTGCCAACGGAAGCAGCCCTCGTGTCCCCAGTTTGCATACTCAAAATATCCAAGCGAATACATCTCATACTCCTTATCATCATAAGTCGGAGGCCAAGCGGTCTTAGGAAGACAAACCAAATG
>JAZSNX010000047.1:0-2530 GCA_045536665.1 Eubacteriales bacterium | reverse complement strand
AACATAATTCTCATTTTCACCGCCAACGCAGCTCTCGGGCGAAGAGCTTTGCTTGTGTCAAACGAAATAAGGCTATATCCGAATGGGAATTTTATTTATGCGGTTCAACAAAATTCCGTCACATACACTTGAAAATTCGTTTGTCTGCATATCGTAGTCGCATAGCGGAAATGAGAAAAACGCTCGTAATATAGAGTTATTTGCTTAATTTATTTTTTTACGCCGTGCGCCGCAAGGATCTGCTTGATAGAGCTCTTTATAGCACCGCTTGCGCCGATTGCCGACGAGCTGAGCGGAACGTCGTTCATAACAGCCTTATGCGCCATAAGAGCAAGTCCGCCAATGTCGAAGCATACTGCGTAATCGATAACTATACCGTCCATTATCACGTCTATCATAGCCGAGCTTTGAGGATCGTTGACTCTCTAATATTTAAGCACAGAGCCGTAAATAAACGGATAAAGGTTATCTCTCGAGTAAGCTGCCATAGCCTCCATCATAAATCCGACGAATTCCGCCCGCTCGTCAGACACCGACAAGGGCACGGAAACAAAGCAATCGCACCAATGGTTTATATTGCTGATATATTGCTTCTGATCCGTATCGGCCTTGGGATAGGGAAGAATAGCGTAGTCGCCCTCCATATCTCTTAAGTGGAACATAGCGCACTCAAGCTGGTGAGCGAGGAATATCGACTTTCCGCCCTTGAACGCATAGTCTATGACGTTCTGCTGATCTCCGCCGTCACCGTAGGTGTATTTCATACCGGGAAACAATCCCTTGATATCTTCTATAAGATTGCCGACCGTCTCGGATTTCAGATTGTCCATAGTCAGGTCGTTGTTTCTTACGGTAGAAAAGGTAGAGCCTGCTCCTATTACGAATTCCTGAATACTCAAACCGTTAAAGAACATTGCTATTCCAAAGAAATCGTCCGAGGCGCGCATCATATTGTCCTCGTTCGTATCCTGAGAAACGTCCTTGGTAAGCTCGTGAAGCTTTCCGAGAGTCCACTCACCTTTCTCAACTATCTCAAATATATTAGTGCCGGTATGATACTGGTTGAGAAGGTCCATATTAACGTACATTGCCGCGGGAGCCTGATAAAGCGAAGGTACTATATCTCCCGTTGTAAAATATAACGTCTTGTTTATCGTCAACTGCTTGTAAATGAGCGGCGACCACCATTCCTTGTCAAGCGAAAGATATTCAATATCAACAAGGTTTTTGAGCATTCCGTTGACAGCGAGAGAGGGAAGTGTTCCCGCGGACGAAGAGCCGACCGCCGTGGATATTACCATATCGTATTCGCAGGTTCCTGCCAATATCTGTGTGCTTAAGGTGTTACAGCCATCGACCGCCTTTGTGACGGGTATGTACTTTATATCGCCCAGATTGTAATTCATCTTCATAACGACGTCTCTTTCGTATAACGCCTGAGTTATGTTTGAGTTTGTCTGGGTGTCCGCAGTCGCGTAGTTTACGTGCATATCGGGGTAATCGTTTGCGTCAAGAACGGTAAAGACCGCGCCGTCAAAATCACGCTCGCCCAATTCAGCAAGACGTCCCGTTTCGGATACGGTGCTATCACCGACTGTTTCGGTATTTTCTTTCCCGTCCTTCTTACAGGATACCAAAACCCCCGACAGCATTACGACAGCCAATAAAGCAGCTAATGTTTTTTTCATAGTATAACTCCTTTCAAATTTGCAGTTTTAAGCATACGTAGTTTTATTTGTTACGGGATTTTTCAAAATCAATGTCAGCCAATTCGCAGAAGTGTTTAATAAGCTCGGTTTCCTTGGGATTGTACGGTCTGTGATTGGGTCTGTAGAGGTCGTGAAACCATTTGGTAAAGTCGTAGCTCATCTTGGGATTTTTTTCGTACTGCTCCCAGATATTGTTCCATGGCTCGTACGTCTGATATTTTCCCGCCACAAATCCCCAATTGTAGCAGCCGATATTCTCAAGATAGAACAGCGGGAACATTTCCTCAACGGTATTTCCGATTCCCCTTGCCAGCCACTCGCTGTTTATGATAGGTCTGCCAAGCTCCTTTAATTCTTTGATAAGACGGATATTAGTTATGTAATTCGCATAGCTGTGATAGGAAACTATGTCAGAATTGTCAAGCGCATACTGCTCAACCTCGGGAAGATCCGCGTAGTTTTTTTTGCCCGTGCCCCATACCTCGCACGTCAAGGGCTGGCACGGATCGATATCGCGAATAAGCTCGAACATTTTCTTCAGATTTGGGAGCGTCACCTCACCCCGTTTGCTGTTACCGACCTCGTTAAAGTCGGATCGTAGCCATGTCGTTCTGTGAGCCAAGGAGTTGGTCTTTTGGTTTGTCTTCCTAAGACCGCTTGGCCTCCGACTTCAGACGGACAGTCAGCTGATAGCGGCTGTGAATGCAGAGTTTGGTACCAACATCCAAGTGCAGGACTTCACCAATGTGATGAAGAATATCCGCTCCAAGCACATCGATACCTCAAGTCGGATCGTAGCCATGTCGTTCTGTGAGCCAAGG
>JAZSNX010000065.1:0-2209 GCA_045536665.1 Eubacteriales bacterium | reverse complement strand
GATTTCGAGTCAGCCCCGTTATGACCACTTCGATATCTCTCCGTATTAAATTTTGGTTTGGAATTTTGATAGAAAACTGTCGACCTGCCTCTGAAAAATCTGCACTTAAAATCCCGAAAAAGTGAAGTGTTTCAAGGGTTTGCGGAGAAGATTGAGTGACGATTGTGAGCCGTTTTCGAGTCAGCTCCGTTATGACCACTTCGATATCTCTCCATAGTTTTGATGCACAAGTGTGCATCATAACTATGGAGCTTGATAAGATGCGGCTCAATGAGCTTGCTCATTGAATCCACTTCGCATTCGCAACTCGGAGGTCGGGGAGCTTGCTCACCGGACGTAGAGTTAGCGAATCCTCGCCGTAGGCGAGATATCTCTCCATGATGCATACTGTGTACATTTAATTTTGGCGTTGCGGAATTCCCACAACGCCAACTATTATATCACGAACTGATCAAAAAAGCAATACCTTTTTGAAATTTTTTGTCTTATTCCTCAAACCAATGCCTTGCGTAGTCGGCAAGTATTCCTGCAAGCGCTTCTATATCCGTATCGGTAGTATTTACGCAGAGGTGGTAGCCTCTTTTATCTCCCCATGGGATATCCGAATAGAATATGTGTGTTCTTGCTCTCATCTTGTCGATGCGCTTTATGATCTTTTTGAGTGACCTATCGCTGAGGTGCTCGTTCTCGGGAGCGCGCTCTCTGCATCGCGCGAGCTTTGCCTCGCCCGTTGCGTAAACGAAAAGCTTGAGAGGCTCGTGCTCGGCGAGGAAGACGTCGGCGTTTCTTCCCACTATCACGCAATCGCCCTTTTCCGCGATCTCGTTGATTATTTTATGCTGTTCATCGATTATGCGACGCGCCGTGTGCGTTACGCTCGACATATTAGCGATGCTATGACCGTGATGTGTCATATGTATCTCTCTGAACATTCCTCTGTCAAGCACCGCTTCCACGTAGTGCTCATCCATCTGGCTTCTCTCTGCGACGATGGAGATTATCTCTTTGTCAAAGTAGGCAAATCCGAGTTTTTTTGCGATAAGCTCGCCAAGTTCTCTGCCGCCGCTTCCAAATTCGCGGCTTATTGTGATTATTCTCATATCTTTACCTCCGTAGAGCATATTTCCTTAGTCAAATTGTACCATAAAATGTTAATAAAGTCAACAATTAATTTCAAGAGCGTCAGACTGGCTCTTGACAAAATCTTCAAAAGTTGTATAATATATATAGTATTATATACGGTCGAGGAGTAATTCTTATGAATATAATCATTGTTGGCTGCGGCAGGGTAGGACAGACGCTTGCGGCGCAGCTTAACGAGGAAGGCAACAACATAACGGTAGTCGACGTTTCATCGGAGAGCGTTAACGATCTGATAACGCGCCACGACATAATGGGCGTTGTCGGCAACGGAGCGACGCACACCGTTCTTCAAGAGGCGGGTATCGACAATGCTGACCTTATGATAGCCGTTACGGGCTCTGATGAGCTCAATCTTTTGTGCTGTCTTATTGCCAAAAAGGAAGGTAACTGTCAGACCATAGCCAAGGTAAAGAATCCTGTATTCAGCGCCGAGGCGCCGTATCTTAAGGACGAGCTCGGTCTGGCGATGGTCATAAATCCCGAGCACGCTGCGGCTATGGAGATAGCTCGCGTATTGAGATTTCCGTCAGCTATCAAGATAGAGACTTTCGCGAAGGGTAGGGTAGAGCTCTTAAAGTTCAGGATACCCGAGGGCAGCCGCATAGTCGGTATGTCGGTACGCGAGGTGATCACAAAGCTTGGCTGTGATATTCTTTTCTGCACGGCGGAGCGCGGCGAGCAGGCGCACATCGTTCACGGCGATTTTGTTTTCGAGAGCAAGGACGTTGTATCACTGATAGCGTCGCCCAAGAGTGCCTCGGAGTTTTTCTCCAAGATAGGCTACAAGATGCATTCCGTAAAAAAGGCGATGATAGTAGGCGCGGGCGACACCACGCACTATCTTTGCGATATACTTCACAAGTCGGGCATCTCTTTAAAGGTTATTGAGCGCGACGAGAAAGTATGCAACAACATAGCCGACAGGTGGGAGGAGGTCGCGGTGATCCACGGCGACGCCAACGACAAGGAGATACTTCTTGAGGAGGGACTCGACAAGATGGAAGCGTTTATCGCTCTGACGGGTCTTGACGAGGAGAACATACTTCTTTCCCTTTATGCCAAGAGC